>NZ_DASWWZ010000084.1:0-11512 GCF_036405755.1 Schlesneria sp. | reverse complement strand
CCCCGGTCTTCGTCCGATTTTCGACGGTTGTGGGCAGCCGAGGGTCGCCCGATCTGGCTCGTGACGCAAGGGGTTTTGCGGTCAAGTTCTATACGAAAGAGGGGAACTGGGACCTTGTCGGAAACAACATCCCGGTCTTCTTTATTCAGGACCCGATCAAGTTCCCGGATATGGTTCACGCTTTTCGTCCCGAGCCTGACCGAGGTTTCCCGCAAGCTCAGACCGCTCACGATAACGCTTGGGACTTCATTTCCCTCACCCCCGAAAGTATGCACATGGTGATGTGGGTCATGTCAGACCGGGCGATTCCACGGTCCTACCGATTCATGGAAGGTTTCGGCGTACACACGTTCCGTCTCGTGAATGCCGAGGGAAAATCGACCTTTGTGAAGTTCCACTGGAAACCGAAGCTGGGTCTGCAATCAGTCGTCTGGAATGAAGCAGTAAAGATTAACGGAGCGGACCCTGACTTCCATCGTCGCGACCTCTGGAACGCGATTCAGAATGGAGACTTCCCCGAATGGGAACTCGGACTGCAATTGTTCGACGAAAAATTCGCGGACCAGTTCGGCTTCGATATCCTGGACCCCACCAAGATCATCCCTGAAGAGGAAGTCCCTGTCCGGATTGTCGGCCGACTGGTTCTTGATCGTTGCGTTGACAACTTCTTCCACGAAACCGAACAGGTTGCATTCTGTACCCAGAACATTGTTCCCGGGCTCGACTTCACGAATGACCCGCTGCTGCAGGGCAGGAACTTCTCGTACCTGGATACGCAACTGAAACGTCTGGGAAGTGTGAATTTCACTCAATTGCCGATCAATGCGGCCAAGGCCCTGGTCCGCAACTTCCAGCAGGACGGTCACATGAACTTCGTTAACCCCAAAGGCCGAGTAAACTATGAGCCGAACTCATGGGGTGATGATGAACGAGGCCCCCGCGAGTCGCCCAAGAAAGGCTTCCGTTCGTATCCCGAAGAAATTCAGGGGAAGAAGGTCCGCGCTCGATCCGAGACATTCGCTGACCACTACAGCCAGGCGCGCCAGTTCTATCTCAGCCAGACTGAGACCGAACAACAGCACATTGCCGACGCCCTCATCTTTGAACTGAGCAAAGTCGAAACCCCAAAGATCCGCGAACGAATGGTGGCTCATCTTCGCAATATCGATGCGACTCTCGCCACGACTGTCGCGACGGAGTTGGGGATCACTCAGTTACCCGAGCCAATCAAGGCCGCCAAACCGACGAAGCAACTGAATGCCTCGAACGCCCTGAGCATCTTGAAGAACGGCCCCAAGTCATTCGCCGGGAGGAACGTGGGTGTCCTGGTCGCCGATGGCGTCGACGATGGATTACTCGAAGGGCTGAAAGCGGCACTCAAGAAAGAAGGGGCGGGGATGACATTGATCGCTCCGCATGTTGGAAAGGTCAAAACGAAAAAAGGTGAAGCACTCACCGTCGATCAGAAGCTGGATGGAGCCCCTTCGGTCCTGTTCGATGCGGTCGTCCTGGCCGTCCCTGAGGATGCCGTCGATAAGCTCAGCCGCAAACCACCAGCACGGGACTTCATTGCGGATGCACTCGCCCATCATAAGTTCATCGGGGTGACAGAGGGGGGCAGCCAGCTATTAAAGAAGGCCGGGGGTCCTGAGAAACCAGATGATGGAATCATCGCGCTGAAATCACCCGAAGACTCCAGCAACTTCGTCTCACACTGCCGAAAGCTCCGCTACTGGAAGCGTGACCTGAATAAATAAACCGCTCAAGTCAGTAACGCGATAAAATGACGGTGTGGTGAGGACCGCGTATAGAGTCCTCTCCACACCGTTCGCTTTTAATGCCATCGATTCCCCGCGACTCACGCGTGGGTCCCCCATCTGCCCTGTCGCCGTGGACACTGACTCGCTAGACGTGACGACTCAAGAAATTCCCAGTGCCTTGATACGTGAGGCCAATGTCGTTGGTTTCATTTCCAGTAGTTGGGCCGCACCACTGGTCCCGAAGACTTTGCCATTCGTCAGCTTGAGCGCGGCTCGGATATTGTCTTCTTCCAATTGGCGGATTTGCGACGCTGTCAGGATGCTTTGGGATTCAGGTGCCGAAACGGGAAGTGAATGATTGCTGGCCCGGTGAGGCAGCTCGATATTCAGGCGACCCTTCGTGGAGGTGATGGTGGCGCGTTCGATGACGTGCTGCAGTTCGCGAATATTGCCCGGCCAGTCATATTGCTGGAGCATCTGAACGGCGGCCAGCGTCAGGGGAGGCTTAGGTCGTCCCAGCCTGCGTGAGGAAAGCTCCAGAAAATGCTCTGCAAGGACCGGAATGTCCTCCAACCTTTTCCTGAGAGGCGGAATTTCGATCGGGAAGACACTCAGTCGGTAGTACAGGTCTTGCCGAAATCGGCCCGCATCGGCTTCACTGCGCAGCTCCCGATTGCTGGCCGCAATGATTCGGACATTGACACGACGAGTTCGTTCTTCGCCGACCCGCTCCAGTTCCCCCTCCTGAAGCACTCGGAGCAACTTGGATTGAAGTTCAAGCGGTATTTCACCGACTTCGTCCAGAAACAGTGTTCCTCCTTCGGCCAGTTCGAACCGGCCCACCCGATCGCGCAGCGCCCCCGTGAACGCTCCTTTCACATGTCCGAAGAATTCGCTCTCATAAAGCTCGCGGGGTACAGCGGCGCAATTGACCTTAATCAACGGTCTGTCTGAGCGTTTGCTGCGTCGATGAATTTCGCGTGCAACGAGTTCTTTTCCTGTGCCACTCTCACCATAGATCAGAACGGCTGAATCCGTCGGAGCGACCAGGTCGATCTGACGCGTGACTGCTTCGAGAGCGGCGCTATGCCCGATCAACTCGCCGAACGCCGCTGATTCGGTGGCTTCCTCCCGCAGGTATTCATTCTCGAGTTCCAGTCGCTTTCGCAGCGTCTCAATCTCGGTAAAAGCGCGCGCGATCGCGATCGCGGCGGCGGCATGATCCGCGATCATCCGCAGCCAGCCCATATTCTCTTCGCAAATGAGTCGTCGTGAAAACAGAGCCAGGACCCCCAGGATTTGCCCCTGGTGGATCAATGGCTGGCCAGCAAAACCACAAATGCCTTCAGCCCTCATCCAGTCGGGTCGGGCCACCCAGTCGGGGAAAGGCTCGAAGAATTCCGGCTCTTCAATCGCTTCGCCCTTAAGAGCAATCAGTCCCACCTTTCTCACCCCCAGCGGAATATGTCGAAATTCGCCCTCGACGTTTCGCCACTCCACGCCTGCAGACGCGATCGAGCGCCCCGCACTCGCCACCAGCAGAAGACACTGGGGCTGCGTTGCGCAAACGTCAGCACTACGGCAACCTGTACAGGCATCCGTGGGCTGAGTCAGCCAGATCCTTACAAGCCCAATGCGGGGAGTCTCACTCAGCCGGGTCACGATCAGTTCCAGCAGTTCCGGAACCGATCGCTGCAGGGCGAGGTCAAGTAACAGCCCCTTGGGGTCAATCAACAGTGGTTCGCTGGGATCGCTCATGAAATCAGTATTACGAGTTTTCGGATTTGTTACACGATTTTTCGTAATTCTACGAGATTACGTAACTTGGCACTCCACCACGAAGAAACACAACCTATTACTCAAAAACAACTTCTGTGGTTTCGGCGCTACGGCACGCCGTTTGATTTACTGCCGTTTCATTGACGGCTTTACCGCCGTAATGAACTGAATACAGGAGGAATCTGATGAGCTGGTATAAGTCAATGTTTGAGTCTGCTGCGAAGTGCGATCAGGCAGGCATCGCCGTCACGCGCATCGGGCTGATCGTGGTACTCGTCTGGATCGGCGGCCTGAAGATCTACAAATACGAAGCAGACGGAATTGTTCCCTTCGTGGCAAATAGCCCGTTCATGAGTTTCTTCTACCACCAGCCCGCCGGCGAATATCAACAGCATAAAAACCGGGAAGGGGAACTGGTACCCGCCAACCGGGAATGGCACGTGCGAAACGGCACCTATGAGTTTGCCCTGGGGCTGGGAGCCGTCATTGTCGCCTTCGGTGTTCTGATTGCCCTTCACCCCTGGCTGCCGCAAGCCGCGACAATCGGAAGCTTCCTGGTCTTCGGCATGTCGTTCGTGACATTGTCATTCCTGATTACGACGCCCGAATGCTGGGTCCCTTCGCTGGGAACGTCCGAACATGGTTTTCCACTGCTGTCGGGCGCCGGACGGCTGGTCATCAAAGACGCCATCATGTGTGGAGCGGCCCTCGTCACCATGGCCGACTCAGCAAAGGCGACTCTCCAACGTATGAAAAACGTATCCTCACCTGACCTGGGATCGAACGCGGCCATCTGATTCCGGAATGGCGAGTGCTGCTGCGTTCAGGCCCTTGATGCGAATGGAAGTCAGAAATGAATACGAAGGCCAACTCTGAAGCGTCTGGTGTGATTGTCCCACCATTCACTCTTGTCACCGCGCTGAAGAAAGTCCGCGCGGCAGAGGATGGTTGGAACTCTCGCGATCCGAAGCGGGTCGCGCTGGCCTACAGCGAAGACTCGGTGTGGCGGAATCGAGACCAGTTCATCGTCGGTAGAACCGAGATCCGCCAGTTTCTCACTTCCAAATGGCAGAAAGAGCTGGACTATCGACTGGTCAAAGAATTATGGGCCTTCACCGAAGATCGTATTGCCGTGCGGTTCCAGTATGAATGGCACGATGCGGCAGGCCAGTGGTATCGAAGCTACGGCAATGAGCTCTGGCACTTCGATGATGCAGGACTGATGCGCCGTCGTGAAGCGAGCATCAACGACGTGATGATTGCACAGTCCGATCGAAAATTTGACTGGCCTGCCCCCGGGGCACGACCGGCCGATCACCCCGGCATTCCCGACGTCCGTTGAATTCAAAAACCGCTAAGCTGCATGAGTTTCCCGCGCAGTTGATCGGTGAATGACGAAGCTCACCCGAACAGCTTACGTTGTTCGGAACGTAGCGGGTTTACTCAGCGCAACATCGGAATCACCCGCTCGTTCAGACTTTTCATGGCAATGTCGAGCAGGCGATCTCACTTCTATTCGACACAGGCGAACGGGAGTTCGCCTGGCAGTTCCCACCGAACCACTCAGACACCCTTGGAATCATTGTCACCGATCATTGAACGTCGCTCACGCGAATGCCCGCACTGGTCATCAAGAATCAAAGTTGGAAATGCAATTCACCGCCTCTCGACCGCTACTCAAAACAGGAATCCGATCATGCAGTTCAACCCCGCTGATACAGCGCTTGTTGTCATTGATCCGCAGAACGATGTTCTGAGTGAAAAGGGACTCTCATGGGCCCTCGTGGGTGACAGCATCCAGGAAAACAACACCGTCGAAAATCTGGCTGCTTTGTTCGCGGAATCAAAAAAGCAGAACTATCAGACCTTTATTTCACCCCACTATCTTTATCCTCATGACCAGGGGTGGAAGTACGGTGGAATTGTCGAAGAATTGATGTTGAAGAGCAGAGAGTTTTTCCGTCCCGACCCGCTGGGGCGCGAGGGGCTGTTGGGATCAGGAGCCGACTGGCTGGACCGTTTCAAACCCTACATTGAGGATGGCAGTACGGTCGTTGTCAGCCCGCACAAGATGTGGGGGCCCCAGACGAATGATCTGGTTCTGCAGTTGCGCAAGCGCAGAATCAATAAGGTCATCCTGGCCGGGATGCTCGCCAACTTGTGTGTTGAAAGTCATCTGCGAGAATTGCTGGAACAGGGGTTCGAGGTTGCGGTCGTCAAAGACGCGACGGCCGCTCCCCGCCATCCCACCATCGGCGACGGCTACAAGGCGGCCCTCATCAACTACGGATTTCTCGCGAACGCGGTTCTTTCCACAAGCGAGACCATCACACAGCTCGGTTAACAATTGGCTCGCTTACAAGTCAGACGCAAAGCGATGCACGATCTCTTCCGCTTCCGCACGAGCAATGGAAGACACGTTTCCCATCCCATCGCCGTCCCACGACCTTAAAATTCGATCATCGTGACCGCGCGCTGGTTACCCGGAAGGCGTGCCGACACATGGACCGTACGAATTTCCGTGCGGTCCGGGTCCAGATGTTGACCCGTTTTCTTCATGAACCAATCGAGCGACACTTCCACATCATCCTTGGGCTGCAAGGGGGCCTGAGGGAAGTAGGCGAATGCTCCGTTCACTTCGATTCGCACGCTCTGCAGCGCAACATCACCGGCGTTGACGAGTCGCATCGATCGCGATTTGCCCACTTCGTCGATCATCGTCACCTGAACGGGTAGCGGTCGATCATGCGCGGCGGGCAGGATGAGGTACAGAAACGCGATAATCGCGATCGGGCAGAATAGCACTCCGCCGAACAACAGGGTTAAACTTCGGCTATTCAGTTTCAGGCCCGGACGCCGAGAATCCTGCATTGAGTCGACAGTGAGGTCTGCGGGTGTGGACATTGAACGCCTTCCCATAATGCTCGATTGAATCGTCTGGGCGATCAACGTTGTCGTCACCTTTTGAACGCGATCGGGCAGATAAAATTATGCCGATAGATCAAGTGCAAAGCCTCGCCTCCTCATCAGAGGAACCGCGGAAGCTCAACCTGTCCTATGATATTGACGCCCGGACAGAGATCAATGTCCGCGGAGTGATTGCGCTGCGATGGGTCGCCGTGTCGGGGCAGTTGCTGACGATTCTTGCGGTGCAGGGACTGCTGGGGGTGAGTCTTCCTCTCCGTCCCTTACTGATGGTTCTGGGGCTGACCTCCGTGCTGAACGTAGGCCTGATGATTGCTCATCGGATCATTCCGGCACGGTTTCCCGGATTCTCCAGCACTTACTGGCAGCAGGTGCTGGGGTTGACGATGGCGTTTGACCTGGCGGCCCTGACAGCGCTTCTCTACCTGACGGGGGGAATCTCTAACCCGTTCACGTCTTTTTTCTTTGTGAATATTGTCCTGGCAGCCATTCTGCTGCCACAGGGATGGGTCTGGTTCCTGACGCTGCTCGGAATCGGCTGTGTGGCACTTCTGAACTCGTGGTATCGACCGCTGGCTGAACTCGATCCGGCGCAAGCAATGCGCGGAGCGTTGCCTCTGGGAATGACGATTTCCCGCCTTGGTTCGTTTGTCGCTTACGCCGCGTGCAGCAGCATCATCGTGCTCTTCATCACGCGAATTCGTGGTCAGATCCAGCGGTTGGAAGATCATATTCGGGAACTGGCCCAGGAAAATGCGCGAAACGAGCGACTCGACTCCCTGGGAACTCTGGCCGCCGGCGCCGCACACGAGTTGGCGACCCCCCTTTCCACCATCGCTGTGATTATGAAAGAAGTCGAACTTGAGTTGATGAACCGAACCGTGTCGGATCAGACTGTGGCCGACATCGCGTTGATTCGTACAGAACTGGATCGATGTCGAGACATCCTCGATCGGATGTCCAGCGACGCGGGGTTGGTGATCGGGGAGTCGATCTCTACAATCACGCTAGGCGAGCTGATTCGTGAGTGCATTGAGGGCGTTGATACACGCGCTGCCGTCAAACTTGCGTACGACCCTGCGATTGAATCATTGATCCTTCGTGCTCCGATCGAAGGGTTGGCTCAGGCCGTTCGGGCACTCGTGAAGAATGCCATCGATGCCGCGGGACACCCGCAAAAGGTCACTCTTTACGCAGCGACGGCCGGTTTCAATGTTACAATGAAGATTGAGGATCAGGGAGCGGGGATCGCTCCCGAGACACTTCGCCGGATTGGTGAGCCATTTTTTACGACGAAAGAACCGGGGAAGGGGATGGGTCTGGGAGTATACCTCGCACGCAACGTGGTCGAACGACTGGGTGGGACGCTTGAATATTCATCCAAACCGGGCCGCGGAACCGTTGTATCCATCTCGATTCCGAGAGAAGTTTCGCAAGACCGAAGTTTTTCCATCGACCCTCTTGGAAACACAACAGGCTTATTTTAATTCATCCATGTGGCTTGAATTGACGATTTTTGATTTTCACCGCACACCTCGCACAGAACTTGCATCCGAGTGCACTTGAGCTGATGGAGATCCCGTTCCTCTCCAGCGAGTTGTCAATGCGGCAATGGATAATTGACTGATGACGACGATGAAAGCCAAGTCCTGCCTGATCGCTGATGATGACGATATCCTGCGAACGCGATTGGCCACCGCAATCAGTTCACGCGGTTATGACGTTCTTTCTGCCGGAAATGCCGAAGAAGCCCTGGCACATGTCGTCGCATCCTGCCCCGATATTGCCGTGATCGACATCAAGATGCCGGGAATGAATGGGCTCGAATTGCTGACTCGAATGCGCGAAAAGTGTGCAAAAACGCGAGTCGTGATTTTGACCGGCTGGGGCAGTATTGCCAACGCGATCACCGCCATCCGTGCCGGAGCTGTGAACTACGTAACAAAGCCGGCCGATGCAACAGAGATTCTTGCTGCGTTCGAGCCTGCCAACGAAATGGGAATTGTTCACGAAGAAACTGAGCTTCGCGCCCCTTCACTTGCCGAAGCCGAATGGAATCATATTCAACGGGTTCTTTCCGAGTGCAGCGGCAACATTTCTCAGGCTGCGAAGCTTCTCGAAATTCCTCGCAGAACCCTGCAGCGGAAACTGAAAAAAAATCAGTTATAACGACAATCCTTCAACGGTTGTTGATCCGTAAAGCCTCTTGCATCGACCACTTCTGATGCAACTTCCGCGACGATTTGTCGCAGTGATTGGGATCGTCTTCGAACCTATACTTCGTCGACAATAACGACCAGATTGGTGCGCTCGACGCCCCCAGCCTGTCATGGTGTCTGTCTCGAACTTCGTTACGCCTCATTGAGGCGGTGACCGCACGACGCTGATAAAGAACATATGTATTTCTCATTTCCTCGCTGGACCAACCGCTTCGCTTTCCTCGCGATTGCAGGGTTGGGTGCATCTGCCTTGTACTTGTGTGCAGTTGTCTATGCCGCGACAGCGCCAGAGACACTGAGCGTAGGACATGCGCCGAAGCAGCCGATCCCTTTCAGCCATCGCATTCACGCTGGACAATTGAAGATGGACTGCCGCTACTGTCACAACACAGTAGACAAGGCAGCCCATGCGGCAATTCCTCCTTCGGCAACTTGTGCCAATTGCCACTCCGGGGCCAGCGAGAACGGATCCGTCAAATTCAGTTCCGTTCGTAGCGAAAGCCCTGCACTTGCACTGCTGCGGCAAAGTGTTGCGACTCAGGAATCGATTCCCTGGAAACGGGTTCACGATCTTCCTGACTACGTTTACTTCGATCACAGCGCCCATGTGAATCGTGGTGTCAGCTGTGTCTCCTGTCACGGTCGCGTCGATCAGATGGATGTCGTGACGCAAGAGAAGACGCTTTCGATGACCTTCTGTCTCGAATGTCATCGGAACCCCGAAGAGAACCTTCGTCCTGTGGACAAGGTGACGGACCTTGCCTGGGTACCAGAGACCTCTGCTAAAGAGGTTGGCCACCAGGTCAAATCCGATCTTGGAATTAACCCGCGAACAAGCTGTTCGACTTGCCACCGCTAGACCGTCATTGAGCGCTTTTGCCCTCAAGATGGCCGCTGGAATGTAACCCCGACAAATGCCTACTAAGACCTGGTATCGTAGTCTCGCTGAACTGGAGAGTACTCCGGAATTCCTCGAGTTGATGCATCGTGAGTTCCCCAAGGCTGCCAGCGAATTCCCCACCGGATTCTCTCGCCGCCGCTGGTTGCAACTGATGGGTGCGTCACTGGTTTTCGGCGGTTCCGTTGGTTGCCGTTTCGAACAGGAGACACTGGCTCCGTTCGCAACCCGGCCCGCGAACCGTATTCCCGGAAAGCCCAAGTATTTCAATACGACATTCGAAATCGCCGGTGTACCGCAGGCCTTGCGGGTAACCAATTTCGACGGTCGCCCCATCAAGCTGGATGGTAATCCCGACCACGTGTCGTCGGGCGGAGCCAGCACGTCGTTCGCTCAAGCGACGGCCCTGGAGCTCTACGATCCCGACCGCGCGAGAACACCAGTACAGAAGCAGGATCGCGACTCCAAAGCACGCACCTGGCTTGAAGTCGACACCTATCTGGCTGATCTGGCCAAGGGTTGGGAGACCTCCCGCGGTGCGGAACTGGCCATCCTGGCTGAACCAACCAGTAGTCCAACTGTCGAGCGACTCCGCAATGACCTGCTCGCTCGATTCCCTGAGGCCAGGTGGTTCGAGTATGGGGCAGTATCAGACGCGAACGTTGCCGAAGGTGCAAACCTTGCATACGCAGAAGCCTTGCGTCCCCATTACAATCTCACGTCGGCCCGGGTGATCGTCGCACTCGACTGTGACCTTCTCGGTGCCCATGCCGACGCGTTGCGGTTGACGCGAGAGTACGCCAACGGACGGTCTCCTCAAGACGGCAAGATGGTGCGACTCTACGCCATCGAATCCGAATTCACCCAGACCGGAACCGCTGCCGATCATCGCCTGGCAATCAAATCGAGTCTGATCGGTGAAATCCTTGCCTCAGTCGAAGCAGGTCTTAAAGGTGAAGCGGCCGCGGCGCCGACCGAGACGACTGGCTACGCCGAAAGTGTCGTAGCCGCTCTGATTGATGATCTCCGTCATCACGAAGGCGAATCGCTGATCGCAGTGGGACCGTCACAACCCCCGGCAGTCCACGCTCTGGCACACCGCATCAACGAACAGTTGAAGAACGTCGGTAAGACGGTTTCGTTCACCCGTGTCCCGGTTCCCGAAAAAGCAGGATCGCTGGCAGACTTTGTGGCTCACACTGCCGCAGGAAAGACAAAGGCGCTGCTCATTCTCGGTGGGAACCCGGTCTATGCCGCTCCTGCAGATCTTGACGTCGCCAAGAGTTTGTCTGGAATTGCTGACCGCTTCCATTTAACGCTGTCGCCGAATGAGACCTCTGTTCATTGCAACTGGGTCCTGCCTCGCTCGCACCAGTTGGAAAGCTGGTCGGATTGCCGACTGACAGACGGAACCTACGGAATCGGTCAGCCACAGATTGCTCCTCTGTTTGAAAGCTGCAGCGAAGTCGAGTTCCTCAGCCGCGTACTGGGTGGGAATAAGGACGGCCTGGCAGTCGTACGTCAGACGGCCGTTGGAACCGCATCTCGCCTGAAAGTTGATAAAGAGTGGAACCGCGCAGTCCATGACGGCTATGTCGCCGAAACGGCTTTTGCACGGATCACCCCAGAACTGAAGTCGTTTGACGCACCTGCGGCAGGCAACTCGTGGAAAGCGGCCGCGGAAGTCAAGAATGGGGAGCTTGAACTCAACTTCTCGAGTTCTTCCAGTATCTTCGACGGACGATTCGCTAATAACGCCTGGTTGCAGGAACTGCCTCATCCGTTGACGAAGTTGACCTGGGGTAACGCTGCCGTCATGAGTCCTCAGACGGCCAGTACCCTTAATGTCAAAGATCACGACGTTGTCACGCTGGAAATCCAGGGCCGTCAGATCGAGCTTCCCGTTTACATCCTGCCAGGTCAGGCGACGG
>NZ_DASWWZ010000083.1:0-5682 GCF_036405755.1 Schlesneria sp. | reverse complement strand
CGTGGTGGATGATGGCCGGGAAACGATTAAACAGCTTCAAGACGTGCGACTCCCAGTGAATTAATCCAATTTGGTGTTCCGGCCGAGGGAACGCCATTCGGTTCTGTCAGATGATACCGGGGACAAGTCCGTTTGCCAGTTCCCTTGACGTGAATGACGGACGACCGACCGCGGTCTGTTCAGCGGCGTATGGTTCCCTGGCCTCCGGCGTTCCGGAGATGTCGGCCCACCTCTCAAGAAAAACACTGGTGGCATTGATCATGTTGCGAGAGTTCCTTCGTGAGGTAGCCTGGCAATGAAATGCACGTGGAGGTCCGCACATGGGGTACGACGAGTCCTCACGACGTTGTTCGTCTGTCTCGAAGAGAAGTGACGCCGGCTGTTACCCATTTCTACCGGAGACTGGTACGCTGGCTACGAATGGATTGATTAAAGAACAGAGGCATTCAGGCTCACGCCGCGGATTGCCCCTCATTGATTTTCTCACCCGACCGATAGGGGACGTCCCCCCTGTTTTGGTCGGAAATGGCCGTGGGAGAGCGGTTCGATCGCCGGAACGATGCGAGGAGAGCTTCATGCTGGTGGGCGCACTGCAGTTAGCAAAGCTGTCTCTGTTAATCGAATCGAGAAAACGAGGCGCTCATGCCATTCGTCTGGGTCTGATGCTCATGCTCTACCAGATGGTTTGCGTTGCGCAGGGGTCAACCTGGAAGTCTGCATCAGGGCTTCAGCTCTTTCAATCACAACTGCTGGCGACGGCATTCTTCCTGTCGAGCCTGGCAATCTTCGGCTTTTCTCAATCGGTCACGGAAGAGAAGGAGGGCGAGACCATCGGACTGCTGCGACTGACTGGCATCACGCCGCTTTCCATTCCGATCGGAAAAAACGGAGCGATGCTCTTAGAAGCATTGGTGCTGGTGGCCGTGCAGTTACCGTTTACGATTGTGGCTATCACGTTGGGGGGAATCTCGTGGCCCCAGGTGTATGCGGGCTACGCGGCGCTGGTGGCGTTCCTGTGGCTGCTGGCGGCGATCGGGATCACGATGTCAGTCTGCCGGCCCGATGGGGCGAGTGCCGCTCGCACGACAGCGACGGTCGTTGCCCTCTACGCACTGCCTCCTTTCCTCACATCGCTCAGTTCGCGTCCAGAATGGCAGGCCATGTGCGAAACCGTGGGAGCGGTCAGCCTTCCTGTGCAATTGATGACGGTGACCGAGAGCGGATTTCAGGGCTCGGCCTGGTCTCCCGCCGTCTGGTTCGGAATCGTTGCTGGAATCGGATGCTTGCTTTTCGCGTGGTGGAAGTTCGATTCGATGGCGATTCTGGAAGTGCAAAGCGGTCGCTCACCATTACGCCTGGGAACGCGCCGCATTTCCCGCAGGGCCTGGTCCAGGCCCATCATTTGGCGAGAGTACGTCTTTTCCAATGGAGGGCTGTTCTGGACAGTGGTCCGTCTCGCGGTTCCCGCTGTCATGTTTTTTTTAATACTAGGGCAAAATTCAGGAGTTGACTTGGGGTTTGTGTCGGCATGGACTGCCATCTACGCCGCCCTGTTCGGCATTCTGGATGGGACCTGGTCGGTGAGTCGGTTGTTTCGGGATGAGATCCGATATCAGACCTGGTCGTCACTGGTGCAGACACCTCGCTCATTGTCTCAGATCTACGCGGACAAAATTTACGGCTGGGGATTAGGGCTGGCGCCAACCATCTTGGCACCCTTTCTCTTTATCTACCTCACGTTCATGTTTCATGACTTTCCGATCCACTCAACGATGACGATGGAGTTGATGGTGGGGACAGTCACTGTGGCAATGAGCGTTTTCGGCTATCTGCACCTGCTGATCCTGATGTCACTCTACATTGGATGGAAGGCCATACCGGCCACTCTGACAATCTGCTTCATGGCTGGCTGGTTTTATGTGATTTCCATCTTCACCGCTCGCATGGATGTTTACGCGAGGTGTGGCGCGTTCTTCGGGACGAGCGTGGTGATCACGGTCGTGATCTGGGTGCTGCGCGGCAAGATCCTTCATCGACTGGAAGTCCTGGCGGAAACGGCCTGAAGGTGGCCAAGTCGAATTTCCGGCGATGAGGCCGCTCAGTCAATACGCAGGTCGGTTCGTGTGCCGTGCAGATCCATTTCGAATTCAATTTCTTCGATCGGCGGCGCGCTGTAGTACCAGACGGCCCCATGAATCGCGGCCGTACCGGCACGGCCGAGGATGGTCTCCTTGATCAGCGGTGTCACGGAATGCGCTGTATAGACGTTGATCGCACTCACCAGGGACCAGTCTGCGCCGAGTCCCCGTAGGCGCGTCTCCATCAGATCCATGACGAATTCGGCTTTGGTTCGAATCCCTGCCTCTGACTTGTCCCCTAGAGCAATGATTCCTTCCCGGTTGAGGACTCCTTCTGGCAGTTCGCCTCCTCCTGCGACGATGAAAGTCACGGGCTGCTTTCGCGTACAGGGCATACTGAGGGAAAAGCCGTACATGGCCGGTTCGGCGGGTGCCATCACGACCGGAGCTACGTTGGTCCGGGCCACAGGATTGACTCCGTTAACAAAGACGCCCCAGTCTTTCAGGATAGCGGCGTACTCTGCATTAAACGCAGAGAAGCCAGGAAAGGTGAACGGCTTTGGGGACCTCAGTTCGATTCCACAGAGCGCTGCTTTCGGGCGAGAATTGTCTGCCAGGAATTGTTCGATCCGCTGGAATCCCGCTCGGTAGGGTACGGGATTCAGAAACGTCACGTGAATGATCTCGAACCCCGGGCTGGAGACGACTCCGCACGAGTAAGGGGCGATACCGGGGAGGAAACGATAGTTACCTTCAGGATGATCGATGAGCGGCATAGGTGTCGTCTTCGAGGCAGGGGGGAGAAGAGGCTGGTCCAGACTCAAGGGCATGATGTCCGGGTCGCGGTCACTGCGACGGAGCACCAGACTATCGCTCATCGTGCTGCTGCGATAGGGACCGTCACGGCCCCTTGAAGCGGGAGTTCGGAATTAGAAGTAAGGGTATGCGACGGTGCTCGTCCTTGCCGGTGGATGGAAGCGGAGCGGCCATGGCAGAGGAGGACCCCCATCTGATGTTCGGATTCCCGCCTGCCGGGGGCCGGGGTCGCTGCACGGCGTTGACAGCACAGGAGCGAACATGGCATGACTTTTCTGAAGGCGATTCTTTGCTTGTTGCGAGCGAAGTTTAATCGCCCGTCGCAATGCAGTGACTGTGACCACCCGTGTGAGTCTGAGGGCCTGACGTGATGGATGTATTCGAACGAATGGATCGTCGACAGTGGTTGAGAACTTCTGCCGCCTTGTCATTGGCGACGGCCGGAGGGATCGTTCCCGGCGTTCGCGCTGACCAGTCGCACGCTCGTGCTACGCGGCCCCGTGTCGCTCTTGTCCTGACAGAATTCACGTATCGCAGTCACGCTCATGTCATCGTCGAGAACTTTCTGGAACCGTATTACTTCAACGGCAAGCTGACCGAATCGGGGATGGAGATCGTCAGCTTTTACGTCGACCAGTTTCCGGAAGGGCGGGACATGGCGCGGGATGTCGCGAAGCGCTATGGGATCCAGATCTTTCCGACCATTGCCGAGGCGCTGACGCTGGGAGGAAAAGAGCTTGCTGTCGATGGCGTGGTGTCCATCGGCGAGCACGGGGACTATCCCATGAACGAGCGGCAGCAGCGAATGTATCCGCGCAAACGGTTCTTTGATGAGATTGTGGCCGTGTTCCGTCAGTCGGGACGCTCCGTTCCTGTTTTCAGTGATAAGCATTTGTCGTATCGCTGGGATTGGGCGGCCGAGATGGACCAGGTAGCCAAGGAACTCCAGTTTCCCCTGATGGCGGGAAGCTCGGTTCCACTCGCTCAGCGACGACCACCCCTCGAGATGCCGGTCAATGCAGAGATCGAAGAAGCGGTTTCGATTCACAGTGGCGGAATCGAGTCCTACGACTTCCACGCACTCGAGGTGCTGCAATCAATGGTCGAGTCGCGACGCGGAGGTGAAACGGGTGTCAGTGAGGTGCACTTCCTCGAAGGGGACGAAGTCTGGAAAGCCGCTGATGAAGGACGTTGGAGTCCAGCGTTGGCGCTGGCGGCGATGAGTGCGGCGGAAGGAAAAGAGGTCATCTCACTCAAAGACTTTATTGAACCGGGGACGGGTAGTCAGCACCCCATCCATGCAATTCTGGTCAAGTACCGTGATGGACTGCGGGGAACAATGCTGCGTGTTGGAGCGAGTTCGACGCGATGGTGCTTCGCCTGCCGGGTGGCGGGGCGTCCCGATCCTCTGGCGACGAGCTTTTATGTGGGCCCGTGGCAGAACCGGAATCTGTTCAAAGCTCTGTCACATTCCATTCAGACGTTAATTCGCGAACAGCGTTCACCTTATCCCGTTGAGCGAACGTTGCTGACGACCGGGGTACTCGCGGCCGCGATGGATTCTCACTACGAGAAAAATATCCCCGTGCCGACTCCGCATCTCGATGTGAAGTACTCGGCCGTGGATTTCACATCGATGCGGGAAATGGGAGAGACCTGGAAGTTCATCACGGACCAGTCACCGGAACCCAAAGACATCGACCTGACTGGTCGACATGCCACCCGCTGATCGATCGACTCAGCCGATTCCTCAAGTCCGTCCGAGGATGTCCTGGCCCGTCAAGTGGGGGGGATCGTCCCTTCACAAAGCGGTAAGAACGACAGTCCCATTCTGTGACGCGACTTCGGGAAATCCCGCGAACGAGTTCCGGCGAAGATCCGTTTGATGGGATTGCTCGGTCGGCTGACGCTCGAGCTGCAAGTGGCGAAGAGGGCGACAGGTGCTTCTCTTATTTTCCCAGCGCAGGGAAGGTGACGATGACTTTGAGCACCCCTTCTTTGCGATCTCGGAAGAGCTCAAAACTTTCCTGGAGCCGACTGAGGGGAAACCGGTGAGTGATGATGGGAGCGACGTTGATTCGTCCTTCTTTGATCCACTGCATGGCTAATGGAAAGTCTCTCGAGAAATCAGGACCGACGGAGGTGTAAACAGAGATGTTTTTGAAGAACAGGTCCCGCCAGCGTAAATCATTGATCTTTTCGGGTGGCACGCCAAAGAACAGAATTTGCCCCTCGGGTCTGCAGAGATCGATGCACAGATTGAACTGTTGATCGGCATGGCCCACGCATTCGATCACAACGTCAGGCAATCTGCCCCCCAGGATTTTTTTGACTTCCGTTACCGGGTCGGTGTTCGCGTTGCAGATCGTGGCTGTGGCACCCATCTGCGGGCTGGTCTCAAGACGGTTCTGGACCAGGTCGATGCCGATCACCTGACGCGCTCCGAGATTTCTGAGGGCCGCGTTGAAAAGCTGACCCATGGGTCCCTGTCCAACGACGACGACGTCGCGATCAAGGAGGGAAGGGAGCTTCTTGAGAGCAAAGATGACGGTCCCCAGTGGCTGGGCCATGAGCGCCTGTTCTTCCGGGACGTTGGTCGCGACGGAGATTGCACGGTTCTCGTCGAGGATAAATCGTTCGGCTAGGCCCTGCTGAGCGACGGGGACGGCCAGAACGCGGTCGCCCGTTTTCCATTTCTTCCCGTTCGTCGCGACGACGGTTCCGATCATTTCGTGAAGTGAATGACCTAACTCGATCGGCCATTCATTCCAGCCATTAAAGTAAGGAA
>NZ_DASWWZ010000082.1:0-4635 GCF_036405755.1 Schlesneria sp. | reverse complement strand
TGGGCGCCGTACTCGCGTTTCAGGATGCGACGGCACGGTTAAAGCAGCGTGAGATCGAGCAAGAGGTTCAGACGGCCCTGCGTATTCAAGTATCGCTGTATCCGAAGCAGGTCCCACAAATAGCGGGATTCGACTTTGCGTCGTTCTGCCAGCCCTGTTCTAAGGCGTGCGGTGACTACTACGACTTTATTCCCTGGGGGAATGACTGCCTCGGGATTGCTGTGGGGGACGTCAGCGGTCATGGTCTGGGGCCCGCTGTTGAGATGGTTGCCACCCGCGCGGTACTGCGAACGCTCACGCAACGGGAGTCCGCGCCGCATGAGTGCCTCAATCAACTCAACCGCATCCTGAGCGAAGACCTGCCCGACGACATGTTCGTAACGCTGTTCCTTGCGTCGCTCAATACGCGGGACCGGACACTGAGTTATGCCGCCGCCGGACATGAAGCAGTGCTGCTCCGCGCAAATGGTGATCTCTGTCCGCTGAAAAGTACTGGCACCATTCTGGGGATGCAGAAGACCGCAGTATTTGGCTGTGGTCAGTCTGTCACGCTGCAGACTGGTGATCTGCTGCTCATCGCAACCGATGGGCTGGCAGAATCCACGTCACCAGATCGTAAACTATTTGGACAGGCAAGGATCATTCAAGTCCTTCGTCAACATCAGGCCGAGTCGGCTTCACAGATCCTCCATGCCCTGATGTCAGCATGTGACGAGTTCCGACAGTCCCAGCCCAGCCGCGACGACGTGACGGCCGTCGCCATCAAGCTTGTAGAATGATGGCGACGCGGCTACACCGAGCTAGGCTCGGCGACCGATTTGCCATGCCCTACGTTGGTGTTTGATTCCCGGTTTCTGCGCAGCACATCCATGAGGGGCGTCCCGTCATGAAACCCACACACGATGGCGATCGACTCATGCAAGATCTGCAATCGGATTTCCCGCCGGTTCTTACCGAATGGCTGGCCCAGGCCGCGCAAGCGGAAGCCTCAGACCTCCATCTGGTGGCAGGTTTTCCTCCAAGCATCCGCCTGAATGGGCGATTAACGCAATTGAACGAATCGCCGCTCGAACCCGACCGGCTTAACATTCTGCTGATCGAGGCCTGTCCGGAACACTTTCAGGAAAAACTGAAGACCGAACGCAGCTTGGATTTTTCCGTTGCACTGGGTGGTGATCTCGCCGGCACCCGGGTTCGGGCGAATCTGTTTTACACGATGGGGAATCTCGGCGGATGTTTCCGAATCATCCCCGGGACGATTCCCGACTTCGAATGGGCAGCCTTTCCTGAAGAACTGGCCGAACGACTGGCAGGAATTCGGGACGGAATGGTGATTGTGACGGGGCCTACCGGTTCCGGAAAATCGACCACCCTCGCCATGATCGTCAATTTGATCAACAGGGCAGGGGGCAGCCGCATCATCAGCATTGAAGAGCCGCTCGAGTTTGAATTTCCCAGGATGCCCAATTCGATGGTGTCTCAACGGGAAGTGGGAGTCGATGTTCCCACGTTCGCGGACGGACTACGCAACGGACTGCGTCAAGATCCCGACGTGATTCTCGTGGGAGAGATTCGTGACCATGACACTGCTCAAATCGCACTGAGCGCCGCGGAAACAGGGCACCTCGTGTTCAGCACCTTGCACTCACGCGACGCAAAGGGGGCCATTACGCGATACGCCGACCTCTTCACCGATGACGCGCAACGCGACATTCGCTCTCAACTCGCCCTCTGTCTCCGCTCGGTCGTGGCTCAACGACTGTTACCCGATGTGCGACCGGGACAGAAACAGCACCTGGCTCTCGAGGTTCTCTGGAATACGTTTCCCATCGGCAGCGCGATCCGGACGGGCAAATTTGAATCGATCGACAATTACCTCACCACTGCCCGCGATGACGGAATGGTCAGTTTTGATGAATCGGTTCGACGGCTCTTCAAGGCGGGGAAAATTTCTCAGCAAGTTGCCGAAATGAACGTTCGCGAAGCGATTCAGCTTTATCGGTAATTCCTGTCTGGACGTACCTGTCACTTTGTTCTGTAATACACCCGGTAAACAGAGTTTGGCGCAACGATTGCGCGTTGTAACTGGCAGGGATGCGAATCCGTGAAGACATGGGGTCGATTGGGTTCATTTATTTGGCCGTACCGGCGAAAGTTGACACTTTCGTGCGTATTCGGGCTCGTAGCTGCACTCCTGTGGAGCTTCGAACTGCTCCTGACATTCCCGATCACCATCATGTTTGGCGAGTACCACACACTCGGAAACTACGTCCGCCACGAAGTTGAGCTCAAGACGTCGGCGATTGCAGAGCGAAACAGCAAACTCCTCGAACTCGATGAGAAGCTGCTGTCGCTACCTGAAAATGGAGAACGACGGCGCCTGTCTGAACGCGTCGAGGTCATTGAAGATCAACAGCGGCTGCGTACGGAAGTGAAGGCGTACACGTCGAAGCTCTGGTGGCTGACCTGGATCGAATCCAAGATCATCCGTAACCTGCCCACCGACCAGTTTCGCATGTTTGCGCTGCTGTTTTTCGGCATCCTGGTTGTCACCTTCGCCAAGGGAGCGGCGGGCTACTACCAGGACGTGCTGGCGGGCAGCGTCGCGGAGTCGGTCGTCATCGACCTGCGTCAGCAGTTGTTTCGAAGTGCGTTGCGGCTGGATCCACAAACGATTTCGCTTGAGGGAAGTTCGGCGTGGCTGACCGACTTTACGTACTCTCTGCAGCACCTGGTCAATGGGATGACAGAAGTCGGTGGACGCATCGTTCGCGAACCCTTGAAGGCGCTGTCGTGTCTTGTTGCGCTGTTCTACTTTAACTGGCAGCTGACGGTCGTCTTTCTGCTGTTCATGCCCGTCCTGGGATTGCTCTTCCATTGGCTGGGACAAAGACTGAAGCGGGCGGCCAATCGTGTCGTCGACAGCATGAGTCGGATCTACAAGAGCCTGGAAGAAACGTTCAATAACTCCAAAGCAGTGATCGCCTTCGATCGCGCCGGGCAACACCGTCGCCACTTCCACCGTGAAAACAAAAACTTTTATCGACAGGCAATGAGACTCGTGCAGCTGGATGCGATGAGCGGCCCCCTCGCCGAATTACTCGGAATGGTGGCCGCCTCGGCCGTGCTCCTCCCGGCTGCATTTCTGGTGCTGCGTCAGACGACAACAATTGGGGGGATTACCCTCGCCAGTTCTCCGCCGACCTTTCCCGAACTCGCGCTGTTCTACGTGCTTCTTGCCGGAGTCCTGGAACCGGTTCGCAAATTCTCGAAGTTTTACAATTCGATCCGGCAGTCGACCGCGATTGCCGAACGGTTGTTCGAACGGATGGACACGAAATCGCTCGTCTCCACCCCGGCCGAACCGCAGTTCCTACCGCGCCTGACGCAATCGATTGAATTTCGAAATGTTTCCTTCGAATACGCCCGCAATCCGAACGACCGCAGCGAACGGGGCCTGGTCCTGAACGGTCTCGACCTGACAATCCGCGCTGGCGAAACAGTTGCCGTGGTGGGACCCAACGGCTGTGGCAAGTCGACACTGGTGAACCTGCTGCCGCGCTTTTATGACCCCGTAAGCGGCGACGTGTTCTTTGACGGGATCAATCTGAAAGATGCAAATCTGGGCGATATCCGGGATCAGATCGCCCTGGTTCCTCAGGAAACATTGTTGTTTGACGACACAATCCTGGAGAACATCCGTTACGGACGACCGACCGCCATGGATGCCGATGTCGTGGATGCAGCCCGCCGCGCTCACGTCATCTCCTTTTCAGAATCCATGCCCCTGGGACTGAAAACCATGGTCGGGGAGCACGGAAAACATCTGTCGGGCGGACAGAGACAGCGAGTCGCCCTGGCACGGGCCATCCTGCGAGACCCCCGAATCTTAATTCTGGACGAACCTACGTCGGCGGTTGACGCTCAGAGTGAGCAGCTGATCCACGCCACGCTGCGTGATTTTGTCGTCGGTCGGACGACACTTTTGATCACACATTGTCTGACGCCGACCCTGCTGGAGTTCTTGACGAGAATCGTCGTTGTCGACCGCGGGCGCGTCGTGGCCACCGGCCGACATGCTGAACTTCTGGCGAATTGTCCTATTTATCAGCGTTTATGGGCGGCCCAGACGCAGCGTGCGGTTGCCTGAGCAACGGGTCACACCCGCCAAGATCACCTCCTGCAAGACCCCCATTCCGGGTTTTAGGAAAGTAAGTAAAAAGTTGATCCTCAAAGTGTCCTCATGTCGAAAACATATACGGCTGAGATGTGACTTCAGATCGACTAAGCTGAGAGTAACTGGAACGTATCGTGTCGACGAAATGGATGAACTGGCGACTGAGTCTAGTCATCATCGCGATTACGGTTGGACTTCTGACCCTGATCTCGCAGAGCACCGGCACGCCCGAAGTTCGCAACGCAGACAGTCCTTCTAACTTCGTCCTCGTTGATCCTCGGCCCAGCGCCGAGGATTGGCCCTGGTGGCGTGGGGTCGACGGTCGAAATGTCGCACTTTCGAAACAGTTCCCGTTGCAATGGTCGGAAAGCAATCATCCGGGATGGCAAGTGGGGCTCTCGGGGCTCGGCAGTGCCACACCCAGTATCTGGGGAGATCGATTGTTCCTGCCCGTATTC
>NZ_DASWWZ010000081.1:0-7534 GCF_036405755.1 Schlesneria sp. | reverse complement strand
CCCGCGATCACTTGCTGAGTCTCCAGCAACCAGACGGCCACTGGTGTGCCGAACTGGAAGGAGACACCATCCTTGAATCCGAGTACATCCTGTTGCTGGCCTTCCTCGGCAAGGGCCAGTCAGAACAGGCAAAAGAAGCTGCCGCCTACTTGCTCGATCAGCAGTGCGACCATGGTGGCTGGGGCATGTTCCCCGGCGGTCCCCTGGAAATCAGTGGTTCGGCGAAGGCTTACCTCGCACTGAAAATCACCGGCCATGACCCCAAAGCTGACTACATGGTCCGCGCTCGGGAAGCCATCCTGCGTGCGGGAGGTGTTGAGAAGGTCAACAGCTTCACCCGCTACTATCTCGCGATGCTCGGTCTGATCCCGTACGAGCTGTGTCCTGCGGTTCCTCCTGAAATGATCCTGCTGCCCCTGTGGGCACCGTTCAACATCTATGAGATGTCTGCCTGGTCTCGCACGATCATCGTCCCCCTCAGCCTGCTGTGGGCCTGTCAGCCGAAGACGACTCTTCCACCCGAACATCAGATCGACGAGCTCTATGCCTCACCTGAAAAGAGGCTGCCCGCCACGATCGGTGGAGTGAACCATGAAGGGCCGTCGCAAGGCTGGATTAACTGGACGAAGTTTTTCCAGCGCGTCGATCAAACCATCAAGTTTGGTGAACGACTGGGAATCAAGCCCCTGCGGAAGCATTCGATCAAACTCTGCGAACAATGGATTCTGGCACGACTGAAAGACAGTGATGGCCTCGGCGCCATCTTCCCGCCGATCGTCTGGACGCTGATCGGGCTTCGTTGCCTCGGTTACCCGGATGATTCACCGGTCATCGTGTCGCAGTTCGAAGAGCTGAACAAGTTGATGATCCGCGACGTCAACGCGAAGGGTGTCGCACGGCTGCGGCTGCAACCCTGCCTCTCGCCTGTCTGGGACACTGCGATTGCGACCATCGCCCTGCGGGATGCCGGAGTTCCACGTCACGATCCGGCCATTCGCAAATCGCTGCAGTGGCTGCTTTCAAAAGAGGTTCGCCAGCAGGGAGACTGGTCGTTACGTAACCCCAAGCTGGCCCCTGGGGGGTGGTACTTCGAATACAACAATGAGTTCTATCCCGACGTCGATGACACTTCGATGGTGCTGATCGCTTTCGGGAAATGCCTTCCTGAAGGAATGGGAACCGACTGGACGATGGAGTTGTTCGACGACCGTGCCGCAACAGACCCTAATGCTCCAGTGGTCTTCAGCGGCCGATCCGCCAGCGCCGAACAGGCCATCGCCGAACTCGAAGCCGCGTCACCTATGGTGAATGCAATGCGCCGCGGTGTGATGTGGCTGAAAGCCATGCAAAGCCGAGACGGGGGCTGGGGTGCATTCGACGCGAACAACACACGTGAAGTCCTGACGAAGGTTCCTTTTGCAGACCACAACGCGATGATCGACCCCAGCACGGCCGACATCACCGCGCGAGTCCTCGAAAGCTTCGCCGCAGTCGGCATCCGCACTGACAGCGAAGTCCACAAGAAGGCTCTCGACTTTATCTGGCAAGATCAGCAACCCGATCATTGCTGGTACGGTCGTTGGGGCGTCAACTACATCTACGGGACATGGCAGGTGATCGTCGGCCTGGTGACCCACGGCATTCCTGCCCGCGATCCTCGGATCCAGCGAGCCGTCCAATGGCTTAAGGATCATCAGCAGGAATGTGGCGGATGGGGCGAAACAGCGAACAGCTACGACGACCCGACTCTGCGCGGCACCGGCGTCCCCACAGCCTCACAAACCGCCTGGGCTCTTTTGGGACTGATTGCCGCCGGTGAAGCCCACTCTGAAGCCGCCCAGCGCGGTGTCGATTACCTGCTCAGCACACAGCGTCCGAACGGAACATGGTACGAACACGAATTCACCGGAACCGGTTTCCCCCGCGTGTTCTACCTCAAGTACCACTACTACGCGTTGTACTTCCCACTCATGGCACTCGCCCGTTACCGAAAGGCGATTGCCTGAGCCGCCCGGGCTCTGTGGCCAGACCGGACTGGTACCACTGACACCTGCCTGCGATAACACCGCAGCAAACAGAAAACCCCTGCTTCACTGGTGACAGCGAAGCAGGGGTTTATTCATCCCAAAACCTGAAAGCCGGCTGGCGGCCTCAGCCCCACCCTGACCTTCGGACATCCTGACATTGACGGTTGTTTTAGGTCGATCTTCGAAAAACCATCGCGGGCGTGCAGAGCGTATGCTCTTTGTGTGAGCCATCCGGTACACCCGTCGGCGACCGAGGCAGATTTACTTACCATAGAATTCCGGTTTGCGGCCCTTCACATACCCGCCGAACTTGAACGGCGATGGCTGATAGTCACCTACCAGATCGGTCTTCAGGTGATCGGTGATTTTGTCTTCCAGCCCGACACTCCAGTAGACCGCATTCACCAGCAGTCGACGAAGGGGTCCGTTCTCGAGGTCTGTCGATGATCCCATCGTTGTCGTGAACACGCGCGCTGTCTTTCCGGATGAACTCGTGTAAGACTTCGTCCAGACGATCGGCATCATCGGCTGGTTCTGAGCACCCTCCACCGGGGGATCAGTGGGCTTCATTCCTTGCACGACCTGTCCCAGGACCAGTGGCTTAATGTCCCCAGGCAACGGCAACCGGACACCATACACGTCAGTCGGTCCCCAGATCTCGCCATCCTTGATCCCTGTCAGAACCGGATGCTTTGCCTGGTCTTTCACCAGGATTCCCCGGGTGCTCTGCGAGCCGTGGTTTCCGTGATGGCTGATCCATGTTTCGCCTAAGACCTGCCGACCAAACCCCTGCTCATAGGCTTTATCGCTGGAGTTCCACGAATACTGAGAGAACTTCGTCCCGGCAGGAATGTTGAAGGCATGTGTCGCCGTCCGCAGCCCCATCACCGGCCGTCCTGACTCCAGGTATTCAACGATGTGCTGCATCTGTTCATCAGGCAGATTGCGGAATCGTGTCGCGATGATCATCAGGTCGGCCGACTTGAGTGCCTCGGTTCCGGGAATGTTGTTGTTAACGTCTGGATTGATTTCCCCGGTCTGCGGATCGATAGCGAACAGGACCGTGCAGTCGAATCCATGATGTCGGGAGAGAATCTTGGCGAGTTGAGGCAGCGATTCTTCCGAACGGTACTCTTCATCTCCCCCCACCAGCACAATGTGCTTCCCTTTTCCAGGCCCTTCCCCACCGGGGAACTTCAGCCACGACTCGTCAGCTCGTACGGTTCCGGAAACCGACATGGCGAGCAAGGCACTCATGACACAGGCCAGGCGGCGAATGCGGGGACTGATGCCGCACATCCCGATTGCGATTGTCGACTTATGCACGTTGTGTCCTTCCAGGAGTAACGGAATGAGGATTTCGGTTTCCGACGTGACCCATCAAATCATGTGCAATTTGCGCTCATCGCGACACCTCAAGGATACTCGGCGAAGTGACGCGGGGCTCCGGCCCCCTACGAACTGACCACGGCAGTTTCCTGAGTTGTTGCGAACGTTCTCACGATTGCCACCGATCCGGCGAGCAGAGCCGTAACATCGAACTGAGTCTGCTTTGCCGATGTCAGTCGACCTAACGGCGAGTCACCATATTTCCATCAGATCGTCATGGCGGTGAAGCCACCGTCGACGAGCAGGTTATGCCCCGTCAAAAAGCTTCCCGCGTTGGGCGAGGCGAGCAACAGGATGGCGCCGGCAAGCTCTTCCGGTGAACCAAACCGGTTCATCGGAGTGTGACGCATGACGCTTTCCACGCGATCCGGCGTCAGAACCTTTTTGTTCTGCTCTGCAGGGAAGAAACCGGGCGAGAGAGCGTTCACGCGGATGCCTTTTGTCGCCCATTCCCGTGCCAGGTTTTGCGTCAGGCTGATCACGGCCGCCTTCGACAGCGAATAGGTAAACACGCGCGACAGAGGCGGGCCGGCGCTGACCGAGGCGATATTGATAATCGAGCCCTTCGTTCCCTGATCGAGCATATACTTACCAAGGACCTGACAGGCCAGGCGAACGCCGCGCAGATTGACGTTCAGAATGCGTTCCCACTCTTCTTCGCCAATTTCCAGGAACGGGGTGGGCGAGTTCACGCCAGCACCGTTCACGAGCACATTGACTTCGCGGTGACTGGACTTGAGGTGTTCCACAAGCCGATCCAGATCATCATGCCGGGTGGCATCGCAAGAGAAATACTCGGCATGGCCGCCTCGTTCTTTAATCAGGCGTACCCGCTCGTTGCCATGTTCGTCGTTTCGCCCAACAACGACAACGTGGGCTCCCGCGCTGGCGAGGGCATCACAAAAGGCCCCACCCAGCGTCCCGGTTCCGCCAATCACGACAGCCGTCAGCCCATTCAGACCGAACATCCCTTGCAGGTACTCACCTGTACTCATGACACATTCTTCCGATATTTCAGATGAAAAAAACTCTTCCACCGCGACTGCCCCCGTTTCGCAAGGGGGCCGGAGCGTCGTCCGTTGCTGGTTAATCCCTCTGATTCGCATCAGGCGGGGATCCATCGCAGACCGGGCACACTCCCACCCCGCTGGACAGCACGTTCACGGATCGAAACTTGGCAGGAAGACAGAATATTGACCGTAACGTTCCTGATTAACAAGCGGACCGATTGTCACCCGGAACACGGTCAGGCACGAAATCAAATCGCGGCAGCGATTGTTCGGATGCCCTCGACTGTTCACGGTCACCACTCATCAAACCATTGCTCCCGCGACAGGCCCCTATTCTTCGGTTATATATCTTCCCACGACGATCCCGACTAACTACTCACGTGAGGCGAGAAATGACGTTGCAGTGCAAAACACTCGGCATGACCCCCAGCTTCGGATTTGGCGATCGCATCGGTCTGGCCACCCCCGGCCATGTCGCCGCGATGCAGGAAGCAGGAGCGGGCATTCTGCCGATCTTCCCGCAACAGTCGATTCGCGAAATGTCGCGAACCTCACGCACCCCTTCCCAGGTGATGTCGGATGCACTACGAGCGGCCGAAGAATGTGGCTGGAAGGGTGATATCGGCGCCGACGCAGACCACTTGAAAACGACGAACGACGTCGATGAGACAGCCGCCGTCGGTTTTACCTTCTTCACCATCGACCCATCCGGTCACGTTGACCAGAAGGCGGATGACTATCCTGAAAACGAGGTGCGAGAAAAATTCGCCTCGCTGGCCGGCGAAGTCAACTGGATCGAGTCCTACCGAGGTCGCCGGGTGACACTCTCGTCCGGAACCACGATTGAACTGACCGAAGAAGCCTGTCTTCGTGCGGCGGTGAAGTACGGCCGGGCCATCAACGCAGCGGTCTCTCTTGCAGATCACATTCGCACGGTCCAGACTGCCGCGCAGCGCGACTACGAGATCGAACTGAGTGTCGACGAGACCGATCAACCGACAACACTTGCCGAACACTACATCATCGCCGACCAGACACTTTCTCGAGGAATGAAGCTCGTCAGTCTGGCCCCGCGATTTATTGGCGACTTTGAGAAAGGTGTCGACTTCAAGGGAGATCCCAGTCTGCTGGATCGCTCCCTGGCCGATCACGCCGCCATCGCCAGGCTGCTGGGACCCTATAAGCTCAGCCTGCATTCCGGGTCTGACAAACTCTCGATGTACGGCTCGCTGGCACGGGCAACAAAGGGCTGCTTCCACGTCAAAACCGCAGGAACCAGCTATCTCGAAGCACTTCGAGTTGTGGCTCACCATGACGCATCCCTGTTCCGGCGGATCATCGATTTCGCACGTGACCGCTACATGCGAGATAAAGCCACCTACCACGTTTCCGCGACACTCGACTCGGCCCCCTCGACCACGGACTGTCCTGACGCCGGGCAGCTTGAAGTCCATTACCTTGAGCGATGGAGCGACGTCCCTCAGGGCCGGGGCTTCACGGAACCGGGTAGGCAGATTCTGCACTGCACGTTCGGCTCAACACTGACGGATCCCGTCCTGGGGAAGGAAGTCAAATCGCTTCTGGCGGCAAACGTGGCCAGCTACACAGAAGTGCTGCGCGAACACTTCGTCAGACACCTGGACGCCCTTAGCGCTGGAATGTAAGGCTTCTGAATCTTCAGAGGGACGCACTGAGGATCAGGTGTAACGAACTGAAAAGTCCACTGGTGAGACGTGGTCACACCAGTGGACTTCAACGTATTCGAGATTCGCCGATCCGTGATCGCGCGAGGAAGGGTCGCTATTCCGTCCTGCCGGTCGAAAGATCGTACGTGGCACGTTGGACCTTGGACTGTCGATCCGACAATTGCCGCAATTGATTGAGAATATCCCCGTCCAGTGCCTGCTCACCATCGACCATTCGGCCCAGCAATTTCGTACGCCGGTTCACCCGATATTGCAGCGAACGCAACATCTTCAGCTCCGCCAGCTTATTGACGAGTTCCTTCTGCCGGTCCTGGGGTTGTTGCTGCTGCTGTTGCTGTTCCTGCTTTTTGTCTTTGGCTTTCTCGATTTCCTTCTGCAGCGCTTCGATGATCTCGCGCAATCCTTCCACGATATCTTCTTCGATGTTCTGGGTAATCTCGGCAACGTCCACTCGTTCCAGTCGACGTGCGACCGTCAGCATGTCGTCCCGAATCTGCTCGACCGCTTCCGGGAAGGCCACGGAAGAACCTTCTTCCTTGAGCAGTGTCAGGGCCTTCGCGGCCAGCAATGAAATCTCTTCTTCATTTCGAGCCAGTTCGACCGATCGATTCCGATGGCGATCGGTCCGATTGTCGACGGGCACCGCGTGAATCGCGAGAGTCGCGTTATTGACGGCCTCCTGCTTTTGCAGCATGTCGCGGAAGCGAGCTTCCAGTTGCGCCAGCACCATCTCACGTTCTTCTTCCCGTAACTGACGGAGAATTTCTTCCAGCTTCTCTTTCGCTTTCATCAGTTCGGCAATGGCCTGATCCTGCTTGTCGGAAGCCCCCTTGCGGTTATTCCGCTTCAGCTCTTCAATTGCACGATCCATTTCCTGTCGGGCTCGCTCAATTTCGTCACGTCCCGCAGTCTTCTGGGGTTGCTTTTGAGGACTTGATTCCTGCTCTTGCGAGTCGGACTGCTGCTCCTGTCCCTCTTGTTGCTCCTGCTGCTCCTGTCCTTCCTGAGGTTCACCCTCTTGCGGCTTTCCCTGCTGGGGCTTTCCTTTCTGGGGCTTGCCAGAGGGTTTCTTTCCGGGCTGAGGTTTCCCCTGCTTACCGTTCTGCGATTTTTCCTGAGCGTCTTTGGACTGTTCAGGGTCATCTGACTTTGGTGCCCCTTCGTCTTCAGTCGAACCCTTTTCCCCCTCCTCGGGTTTCGCATCTTCATCGCCAGCGGGTTTTTCGGCATCCGCTGGCTTCCGTTCGCCGTTGGCGTCGCTCGATTTTTGCCCCTTTTGACTCGACTTTCCCTTTTGGTCGGGCGAGGGCTGCTTTCCCTCCTGAGAGTCGTCGCCACTGTCGGGCTTGTCCGCGTTGTCCGATTCTCCTCCGTCCTGCGAATCGGATTCTTTCTTTTCGGA
>NZ_DASWWZ010000080.1:0-6146 GCF_036405755.1 Schlesneria sp. | reverse complement strand
AATGAATTTTGGGTGCGGGGCCACATGCCCGACTTCCCCTTGATGCCCGGGGTCGTCCTGTGTGAGTGTGCCGCACAGTTGGCCGGATTCTATGCCCGGAAGTATGAACTCCTCGCAGGAGACTTCCTGGGTTTCGGCGGTATGGAAGAAGTCCGCTTCCGCTCTCCCGTCTTCGTGGGCGATCGCCTGCTGATCATGGTGAAGATGACGAAGCTGCGACCAGGCCGCCGCGCTGAATTCGCGTTCCAGGGTTTCGTGAAAGAGAAAATGGTCTTCAGCGGCGTCATGATCGGCGTCCCCATTCATCGCGATAAACCGCAGACCGGCGACGAATAAATCGGCCCCTCCCCTCGGGGTGGGTGACTGTCTGCTCGCTGCCTCACGCTGCGGACGAACCGCCTGATTTAATAGGTCTCTTGTAACTCGTTTTGGATGAATGAGTTGCAAAAGGTGGGTGGTGGGACGCGCTACCCCTTGCGCTGGCAAGGACGCTCTGTCGATCGCCTGAGGGGGGCTCGCCGGGCTGTTTGCTCCTTAGGCAACACGCCAATCGAATTCCGGTGACGATGTCGCATCGCCGGAAATTCGCTATCATCGTGGCCCTCGTTTGAGCTGCCGAGTTGTCCCTCTTGAGCGGATGCCGGCAGAGTTCCCTACTTGCGCGATCGTTCACGGCGTTGCCCAAACGGGCAGCGAACACAATGCCTCAGCCCGTCGTTGATTTGCACCCCTACTTTGCTCCTCTGGCCGAATTCGAAGGTCTGGTCGATTGGCCAACGATGTTCGGTAACGACCATCCCGTGGAACTCGACATCGGATGTGGTCGGGGGAAGTTTTTGCTCGATTCGAGCCTTGAACACCCGGAGACCAACTGGCTGGGGATTGAGCTCGACTTTGTCGAAGGGCGTCGGGCGGCCAAACGGCTGGCCAAGCGGGAACTCCCCAACGCGCGAGTGATTGGCGGCGATGCAAAACAGTTTCTGATCAATCAGGTTCGTCCGCATTCGGTCGACGCCGCTCATGTTTATTTCCCGGATCCCTGGTGGAAGCGAAAGCACACCAAGCGTCGACTCTTTACGGATGAGTTTGCTGACCTGCTGTCGCGTGTCGTCAAGCCCGGTGGATTCGTCCATTCCTGGACAGACGTCGGCGACTACTTCAAGGTCATCGCCGGGTTGATGAACCATCACGAGGACTTCGTGATCGATGTTCCGCCTCCCGAACCTGTGGGTGGTGATGAGATGAATTTCCTGACGAATTTCCACCGCCGGGGACGGAAATTGGGCTGTGAAATTCACCGAGGTCTCTGGAAGCGCAAGCCCCTGTAATCGTATTACATCGGCGACGCTATAACGTAGATCCTCGAAAGTCCGTGCTCAGCAGTTTCGCGGGTGATCTGCTTCTGCAGGCACAGCCCTGTCCTGACGCCCGTTCAGCGAACCGCATTCGTCGCCAGTTGCGCTTCATGTTGATCGATGAGTTTGAAGAACAGCTCTTCCAGGTCCTGTTGCTGGTGCCGTTCGCGCAGTTCCTCGACCGTCCCCAGTGCCAGAATCTTGCCGCGGTAAATGATGGCGATCCGATGGCAGAGCTTTTCGACCTCGCTCATGATGTGGGTCGAGTAGATGATGCACTTGCCCTGATCCCGTAGGGATTTGACTTCGTCCAGCACGTTGCGGGCGACCAGGACGTCCAGTCCCGAGGTCGGTTCATCAAAGATCAGAACCGGGGGGTCGTGCACGAGCGCGCGGGCGATCGACACCTTTTGTTTCATACCGGTCGACATCTTCGAGCCCAGCACGTCACGAATCGCGTTCATCTTCAGGCGGTCGAAAAGTTTCGCAAGCCGTTCCTGCAGTGACCGTTCGGGGATTCCGTACAGACGACCGAAGTACTGGACCATTTCCCAGGCGGTCATGCGGTCATAGATACCTGTGTTGTTCGAGAGAAACCCGATCCGGGCACGAACCTCTTCGGGTGACTGAGCGACATCGTAGCCTGCCACGCGGGCTCGCCCGCGGGTGGGCTTCAGCACCGTGCTCAGGATTCGCAGACACGTGGTTTTACCAGCCCCATTGGGACCGAGCAGTCCAAAAATTTCACCCGGCTGGACGGTGAAAGTGACATCCTCCAGCGCAGTAAAAAGTCCTGCACGCAGGTCTCCGAACTGCTTGGTGAGTCCCTCAACGTTGATCATCTCATCCACTTTGAGAATGCTCCCGACCAATGCTCGATTCAATTCGCTGCCTGAGGAAATCTGCTTCCGATTTTGCCTGGCAACGGAAAATTCGCAGTCCGTAGGAAACCTGAGTATCGATCAGGCCGAGATTGTGTCAACAGGGGTAGAAAAAGGATCGCGCGTAAAGAAAGCCATGGACGAAGCTGGCTAGACTTCGATGGATTCCGGTGGGATGATAAGTTCTCAGTTCCTCTGCACGTTGACGGGGTGGGCTAGACGGGTGCTACCGACGCCCGCTGTTACGTCTCCTCTCCGGTGGAATGGCGATGAACGGGTACAGGCGGTTGGCTGCTGTACTCGTCATGGCACTTCACGACCTCAACATGCGAGGGGCTCGGCTTGAGACGACTTTTCCCAGAGGCGCAGTGTCAAATGTCGATTCAAAGTCCAATTTCGATTCCTCGTTTACCGGCGACGACGACTGTTATCTGCGTGGTGACCGCAGTGCTTTTCTCCTGCAGAGGACTCTTGCTGGCTGAAGAGCGAGTCGAATTTAACCGTGATATTCGACCGATCCTGTCGGACAATTGCTTCGCCTGCCACGGCCCCGATGAAAAAACGCGGTACAGCGGTCTTCGCCTGGATCTTTCGGAACCCGCCCGTGCGGAACTGGAATCGGGCAAGACGGCAATCGTGCCGGGACGGGTGGACGAGAGCGAAATGATCCGTCGGATTCTGGCGGACGATCCTAACGAAAGAATGCCACCAGCAGACAGCGGCAAGTCGCTCACACCGCGACAGATTGAACTGCTTCGTCAGTGGGTTGCCCAGGGGGCAGAGTATCAGCGGCACTGGTCATTTGTCACACCGCGACGACCTCGTGTTCCAGCGATCTCCAGTGAATGGGCACGGGGGCCGATCGATACCTTGGTGGAAGATCGACTGCGACGCGAGGAGCTATCCCCTTCGGAAGCGGCTGACAAAGAACGGATCATTCGCCGAGTTACGCTCGATCTGACCGGGACACCACCGACCATCGCAGAGGTCGATGATTTCCTGGCGGATACTTCACCTGACGCCTACGAGAAACTGGTAGATCGATTGCTGGCGTCACCCCGCTACGGAGAGCGGATGACGCTGGAGTGGCTCGACGCCGCCCGTTACGCGGATACCCACGGATTTAACAACGACACCACCCGCTATATGTGGCGATGGCGAGACTGGACGATTGAAGCCTTCAATTCGGGGATGCCGTTCGATCGCTTCGTGACGGACCAGCTCGCGGGGGATCTGGTTCCGAACCCGACGCTGGATCAGCGGATCGCGACCGGATTCAATCGAAATCACGTCATCAATTCCGAAGGGGGAATCATCCCCGAGGAATACCGGGTCGAGTACGTCGCGGACCGCGTCCATACGACCTCCACGATCTTTCTCGGCCTGTCGCTGGGGTGTGCCCGCTGCCACGATCACAAATTTGATCCTCTTACGCAGCGCGAGTATTACCAGTTCTTTGCCTTCTTCAATCAATTGAATGAGCAGGGAGAGGCGGGGCGGGTCGGCAATGCGGAACCCATGATCAAGGCACCCACGCGGGATCAGGTTCAGCAGCTGGATCTGATGACCCAGAGACTTGCGACGATGAGTCGATCAATTGACGAGCAGTTGGCCGAAGCCAGCAGGACCATCACGGAATGGGAACCTCGATTGAGAGAGGTCGCGAATACGACCCCGCAGCAGGCCCAGCCTCTATTGCGCTGGACCTTTGACGAGACTGCCGGCAACGAGGTGACTGAGTACCGCGATTCCCTGCGTAAAGGACAAGTGGTGGGGAACCCCGCCTGGACCGCAGGCAAGCTCAACGGAGCGATCAAGCTGGACGGCAACACCTACGTCGAAGCGGGCGACTTTGCTTCGTTCGAGCGAACGGACAAGTTCTCGTATGGAGCGTGGATTCACGTTGAAAACAAAGAGGCCGCAGCCGTCATTGCCCGGATGGATGATGCGGATGCGTTTCGGGGCTTCGATCTTCTTCTGGGGGGCGGGAAACTGACGGCTCATCTGGTCCATCGCTGGCCGGACGAAGCTTTGCATGTCGTTTCCAAGGCAGAGATCCCCGTCAATCAGTGGACCCATGTGTTCGCGACCTATGACGGATCATCAAAGGCCGAGGGCTTCAAACTGTATATCAACGGTCAGCGGCAGGAAGTGGAAATCACCCATAACCTGCTGACGGCGACGACGAAGACCGAAAAGCCCCTGCGAATCGGTCGGCGTAACCCCGGGGCTCCGTTCAAGGGGCTGATTGATGACGTCCGGATCTATGATCGGGAACTGACGTCACAGGAAGTGCTGGAAGTGGCAGAAGCGGACATCCTTCCTGATCTGCTTGCCATCAGTGCAGACCAACGGACGTCCGAGCAGACCCAGACGATCGTGAAGACCTACCTGAAGCGTTTCAATCCTGCGTTCCTGTCTCTGACCGAACAGCATGCCGAACTTGATAAACGGCGAAGCGAGTTCGAGAAGTCCCTTCCGTCAGCGATGGTCATGCAGGAAATGCCTGAACCACGAAAGACGTTCCTGCTTGGACGTGGTCAGTACGACGCGCCGGAAGAAGAAGTTCAGCCCGACGTACCCGCCAGTCTTCCCCCCTTCCCCGCGAGTGCTCCACGAAATCGGTTAGGACTCGCTCAATGGCTGCTCAGCGCTGATCACCCGCTGACCGCGCGCGTTGCGGTCAATCGGGCGTGGATGACGTTCTTTGGGGACGGTTTGGTGGAAACCGTCGAGGACTTCGGCTCGCAGGGGCAGTGGCCCAGCCATCTGGACCTGCTCAACTGGCTGGCGGTCGAATACCAGCAGGGCAGCGGTGGCGATGCCAGCTCCGGCCTTGAGCCACGTCGCTGGGATACCAAGGCCCTGCATCGGCAGATTGTAACCTCTGCGACCTACCGCCAATCGTCTCGTGTCTCACGCGAACTGCTCGAACGGGATCCGTCGAACAAACTGCTGGCCCGAGGACCGCGGCACCGACTTCAGGCAGAGCTGATTCGGGATAACGCACTGGCCCTGGCGGGTTTGTTAAGTGATCGCAGCGGAGGCCCCAGTGTCTCACCCTATCAGCCGGCGGGGCTGTGGGATGATGTGGCGGTGGGGGCCGACTACGAAGGAACCGTCTACAAGCAGGACAAGGGAGAGGGGTTGTACCGAAGGAGTATGTACACATTCTGGAAACGAACCTGTCCTCCACCGGGGTTAAACACCTTTGATGCCCCGGAACGTGAAGTCTGCACCGCTCGTCGTTCTCGCACGAATACTCCACTACAGGCCCTGGTGCTCTTGAACGATCCCACGTATCTGGAAGCCGCGCGCAAGCTGGCGGAGCGAGCGATCACAGCCGGCGGTACGACGGATGAACAGCGAATGGAATTCGCATTCCGGCTGGCAATGTCGCGCAAAGCGACCCCTGCAGAAATCAAGGTTCTACTGAAATCGTTGCAGCAGCGACGTGAACACTATCGGCAGGATGCTGCCGGGGCGAAAGAATTCCTTTCCGTGGGTGAGTCGTCACGAGAAGCTCCTGTCGAGGACAGCGAACTTGCGGCGTGGGCTTCAGTGATGAGTTTAATTCTCAATCTGGATGAAGCGATCACCAAAGGGTAGGTGCACGTGACGCGGTCCTTGTTGGAAGATCAACAACCTGAATGAGTGCTGGAAAACATGCTCCGTAACATCTTTGCACTGTTCTTCCGCTCGCTTCGTAGCGACAGCCGCTCGCTCTGGGTGCATCTGTCATGGTTGTTTCTGCTGCTGGTGATCTACCTGGCGCTGTTATCGGCACAGGAGCAGAGTCGCTACACCGGGGCGCCAGGCCTTGAGTTCTTTCGGATCGTGATTTACCTGGACCTGGCGTTCGTAACGTTGCTGGGGGTCAGCTTTTTTTCCAGTGCGATCTCGGAAGAAA
>NZ_DASWWZ010000079.1:0-3100 GCF_036405755.1 Schlesneria sp. | reverse complement strand
GCGAGTCCTCCAACGGGAAGTGTGATGAGGGTAACGAGTCCTTCGGTCCCGCTACTGCAGTTAACCCAAGTGCACTCACTTCACCAGGCTGGACCGTATCGAAGCTGATACTGTCAAGTTCCACTGCGGAGGCCAATTGCGAGGGAACGACGACAATGACAGGCATCTCTGTTTCTTTCGCCAGCCATTCAGTCGTCCGGGCGAGACCGAGCAGCGCCGCAGATGCCTGGGAGGGGTCACGCACAACCAGCAAAAGTTGCACAGCGGGTGAACCGATGACTCTCGTCAACTGCCGCACTTCGGCATTCGCCGTGAACACCCGTTTGAATCGAGGGGCCCGGCCGGATTGAACGGCCCTGGTGGCCAGCTCAAGCCAGTGATTGAGCCTTCCATTTCCCGTATCGATTGGTTCCTTTCCCTGGCTTACCCCGGGATTGCTCATGCCACGGACAGGTTGCTCAGGAGCGGATGCGTTCCAATCAGGCCACAGCGACAAGGCGCAATCCGCCAGTCGATCCAGGACTTCATCCAGAATTCGGGGAACGGGAGGAAGCTGATTCCAGACGAGCGCGATGAACCGGCGTCCTTGAAGCTCTGCTGGCCCCAACCGCTTGATGGTCGCGAGCAGATCATCGGTCCGGTCGCTCACCACCTGGCGGCAGCAACCTCCCGCCAGCCCTTCGCAAAACGGCAACGGTCGTGAACCATCCCCAGCCACCATAATGATCGCCCCACGCTGGACACTCGTGATGATCGTATCCACCGAGCGTAGGGTGCTGCTTCACAAAACTGAAGTATCAGCAACGTCCCTTCGGGGTGACTCAATAAAGAAACTCGCCACCCTCGATCGGAAGAGGGGGCGAGTTTCTGGTTTGAGATTACTCTGGGCGTCTATTCTCTAATCACGGCTGCCTGGCGTGAAGCAGCCACGGACTTCACGGACTCGATCATTTCTTGGAGGTGAGTCGGAAATCGGCCGAATCAGTCCCCCCTTCAGGAACCTGGTACGTCAGCTTCGTCGTCTTGGGATCACTCATTTCCGGTGGTATCAAACTCCCTTTCGCCCCCTTCCCCCCTTGTGACTTGGCCCTTGCTTCCATCATGGCAGCGACCTGTCCTTCGTCCATTCCTGGAATACTGGTATCGATCCCCTTGGCATTGGATGTGTCAAACTTCTTGAATGAGATCTTATTGTCGCCGACTGCAGCGCCATTGACGAGTCGGTACTTCCCCTCAGAATCGGTGGTCCCGTAGCCTCCATAGGTCCCTGAAGAAAAATAGACATCCGCCCCCTGCAGCGGCTCACCATCCAGGGTCACCGTCCCCGAGACATCGACGGACTTGACTCCCCCCTTACTGCCACACCCAACAATACACGTTACTAAAATCAGAGCTGTACAGCCCAAGAATTCTCGCATCACGATACTCCACACTCCTCGAGCAGCGACAAAGAGTTGAGCGCTAGGACGAAAGCCCCGGCGCACACCATGAACCTTCACCGTTAACGTCAGTTCTGACTCAACACACTCACCGACAGTGACCTGTTGTGCCACGTCGGCCATCGTGGATAGTCACTGTCAACTGGGGGCTCACTTATCAGCGATGTCCCCCCCAGCTGCGGCCTCTCGGTTTCACTCAATCGATCTCCCTTTAGAATTCGCCCAGAATCTCGCTTCCGCTGATACTGACAATTCCATTCAGCAGATTCTGGTCAATATTCGCACTGATAAATCGTGCGGATCCGTCCCCCATTAACGCCTGGCAGCCACCCGTATGAGCGCTGCCAGCCCTCCAGGCATAGACCAGTTTCGTCGTCAGATAGTTCTGGTTAATGCCGTAGGCCGGGATGATGAAATGGGTATGAGTGTATCCGGTAACGAAGGGACCGTACGCCGTGTCCGTTTTCTGGAGCGGGGTTTCAATCATGAGAAATGTGTTGCTGGAGCCATCCTTGATGGAATGCAGTCCCGCCGACGAGTTGATTCCGAATACAGACCGGCCCGGGTTCGTATTACTGCTGTACAGTCCGCCAGTCAGGCCGTGATACTCGGTTTCTTCATGGACGAACCCGTAACTTGTTCGCTGCGCCCCCGTAATGGTGTACATATTCTGTGGCGTGTAGGTATGGGGCGTGTCGTACTCTGGATCACTTGGGCAAAGAAATCCGGCAAGTTTCAGGTTATTGAGTACGGGTTGTTCGCCCCCGCCTCCGAGTGAGTTCCAGTCTGCCTTACCTGTTGCCAGGCTGAAGTTGATCTGATTGTAGACATTGGCCTGATCGATGAACGGAAGAATGTATAAATAGCCCGTAAAGTTCCGGACCTGTCCCGGTGGAACAAAGGTCGCCGATCGTTCTGATCCCGGATTGACCGTCGACGGCGGGAACATCTGGTAGTTGTCATGGTAGTTGTGTAGAGCAAGCCCCAATTGCTTGAAGTTGTTCTTGCATTGAGTCCGTCTTGCCGCTTCACGAGCCTGCTGCACCGCGGGCAGCAGGAGTGCAATGAGAACTGCGATAATCGCAATTACGACAAGCAACTCAATCAAGGTGAACCCGGACGGGACCAAACGTTGACGACGTACGCTGGGCATCAGCGACCTTTCTCTCGAAACGTTCCGAAGAAAATGCGCGAAGTTGCGCCGAAAACAATGACAGAAGTGAAGTGAACGAAGGACATGCTTGTTGACGTTACGACAGACGTCGACGATAGCAAACAACGTTCCTTATAAAAAATCAACTCTGAGCAGTGATTTGCATTTCGAATGATCATCGCCGCAGCCTAACCACGCTTTAGCGAGTCGCTCGCTGAACGAATTGAGCGATAATTGTGGCTTTGTAACGGCACCAATCCTATCACAGGACAATGGTGGCAGTCTTAATAGCACCTGAAAAATGAGCTCAGAATTCCCTAAAATTGGCCGCAGGGAGGCGTTCACCGAACGCGGGTCGAACGGCAGCGACAGCAGTCGATGTATAGAAAGCATGCAGTAATGATTGTCTTAGTGGCAGCACCCGCCGTGGATTGCTGACTCACAGGATGGTCCTACGGCGCAGGTGGTTCAGTTCCTCGAAAATCTCTTTCGATGACCCTTCGGTTAT
>NZ_DASWWZ010000078.1:0-4558 GCF_036405755.1 Schlesneria sp. | reverse complement strand
AACCGCTCCTTCTCGATAGCGACGTTGTACCACTTCTTTCAGGCCGGTTCCCTGCAGGGAATTCATGAAGACTCCCTGAAGCCCGCCCGGAATCCAGATCAGGTCCGCATTATTCAGGATTCTCCGGGCAAGGGCCGGCTTTTGTGAGTCGATCAGGTCGACCTGCTGCGCGTTTGTTTCTTGCCACAACTCGACCGAATCAGGACCATTCTCGGGATTTGCATCGGCGATGATGGCCACGCGGGCTTCTTCACCACCCGCAAGTTCAAGAGTTTTCTCACGGATTTCTGCAGTCGTGAAGCCCCCCCCGATGACGACGAGCGTCCCGAGTGGTTCTTTGTCATTGGCGGTCATGACACCGGGAGCCGCGAGCAGCAGTCCCAACAGCAAGGTCCACCTCATGCACCGCCTCCTGCAAGTTCCGAACTCTATTACCTCGATTCGGTCACCACCACCGCAATCTCAACGACACATCTCAACCAACCTGAAGTCTGATTCTGCGGCGATTCACCAAACAGGCCATCAAGGCTGTTACCGCATCGTGACGACCGTTCAGTTGCTACAACTACGGATGCCTCGATCAATCGTTCGTTCTGCTCCGGCGGGTCCCCCACGATTGGGTCGCAGGGGGCAGTCGACGAGGGCTGGATCGAACGCCGCTTCTACAGTGACTCAGGAAATCTCGACAAGCTCTCCGTTGTTTCGAGCCGATTTTAGACACGCGTCGAGCACTTGTTGTGTCTTCAGTGCGATGTCTGGCCAGCTTTCGTCGATTTTGCCTGACAGCACGAGCTGCGAGAAGTTGCGGAACAGGTTGGTTTCCTGAGAATTCACCCATCCGTCGCTGTATTCAGGAATCGCGACGCGACGTGTGTGGTCTTCCATGTGGAAGTCGCAGCTCTTCTGATTCAGTCCGGCATTTGTCACTGTGAACGCCACTTCGTTGCTGAAATAGGGAACAACAAAGTCCCTGACGTCGACGTAGCCTTTCGTTCCACCCACGTTCGCCCATTGCTGAGTTTCCGTCAGGAACGAACAGTAGAAGCTGGCAGAGACCCCGTCCGCGAAGAAGAGCTCACCCGAGAACTCGCTGGGAACAGGGCTGCCGCTGTCGGCTCGTTGAGCTTCCGTCAGCATTCTTCCGCTGACCCGCTGCGGCATCAGATAGTTCATCACCCAGAGGGTGAATCGGATGTTGTACCAGCCGAGGTCGCCCAGGCACCCCAGGGGCTCGAGTTCGCCGCTCACTCGGATATTGCTCTGAACGAAGTCGTCATTCGCTGTAAAGCTGAAGTGGCTGGCGATCCGTTTCAATTTTCCAATGCTGCTGCCGTCGTTGAACGTCTCCCGAAGTTTGTTCAGTCGCTGGCTGTGCATGAACATTACGCCGTCCATGAACTGGACCTTGTTTTTCTTGCAGGCGGCGAGCATCTCCTCGACTTCCGCCGAATCGATACCGACAGGCTTTTCCGCCAGTACGTGCTTTCCGGCTTCGGCTGCGCGGATGACCCATTCCTTGCGGAGCCCCGTCGGATTGGGGATATAAACGGCGTCGATGTCTGGCCGCTGGAGAAGTTCTTCATAGCTTCCCAGCGCAACGGGCTTCGGAGTTACCGGTGAGTGGGCACTGCATTCGTCGATGAACTGCTGTGCTTTTTCGACTGATCGACTGGCGACTGCGGTGACAACGGCGTTTTCCGCGTTGTAGATGGCGCGCCAGTTTTTTCGAGCGATATTGGCAGCAGAAAGAATGCCCCAACGACAGACACGACTACTCATGATGCTGACTCCTGTACTCCGGCCGTTTCCGATGATCGGTGCGTAGGATAGCAACCCGTGGCAGTCTTGTGGATGATACACCCCCTGCATTCAGATGAATGCGGAATCGGCGCAGTTGGAGGTACGGCCGATGTTCGCCAGGAAGCTGTGCGCCAGGAAAGAGTCGAACCGGAAAAGGTGTCACGTACAATGTATGATTTGATCGGTGATTTGCACGGTCACGCGGACGAACTGGAGCAACTGCTGCATCGACTGGGGTATCGGCAAATCCATGGCGTTTATCGCCATCCCGAGCGAAAAGTGCTGTTTCTCGGTGATTTCATTGACCGTGGACCCAAGATTCGTGAGGTGCTGCAAATTGTCCGGTCAATGGTCGAAGACGATGCGGCGCTCGCGGTGATGGGAAATCACGAGTGGAACGCACTCGCCTTTCACACCGAAGATCCGGAGTCTCCCGGCGAATTCCTCAGGCGGCATACGCCAGGAAATGTACGGCAGATCAGTCGCACGGTGGATCAACTGAGTCCCGCTGAACTTTCGTCATACCTCGAATGGTTTCGGACGTTGCCGATGTGGCTCGACCTGGATGGCCTCAGAGCGATTCACGCGTGCTGGGACGATTCCGCGATTGGGGTGGTGCAATCGGCGCTGGCTGAGTCTGGCGGCGTGACAACGGACTTCCTGAAGCCAGCCTCGACGACCGGGGCGGAACTTTATTACGCCGTCGAAGTCATTTTGAAAGGGAAGGAGGCTGCCCTGCCGGACGGGGTCTCATTCCTGGACAAGGATGGTTCTTCGCGCGTACACGTCCGGACACGCTGGTACCTGTCGCCGGTTGGCCACACGTATCACTCGTATGCCTTCGAAACGGCGGGACTGGATTGCCACCATCCGCTGGAAAACACGACGATCGCGCAGTCCATGCCTTATCCGACCACGGCAAAGCCCGTGTTCATCGGCCACTACTGGCTGCCGCACAAGCAACCCCAGATCCTGACACACAATGTCGCCTGCCTGGATTTCAGTGTGGCCAAAGGGGGATTCCTCTGCGCATACCGGTGGGATGGAGAGGAAAAGCTGAGTAACTCCAATTTCGTCCGCGTCGATGTGGAGGAGTGAGTCTCCACACGAACGCGTTCCGAATCAATCCTCCGCCCGGCCATCATCACTCATTTTCACAATGAGCGGGTCGAATCGCGCGACCGTTTCCACCAGATCCTGCTGATCCTGCATCACGTCAAGAATGTTCTTGTAGGCGTAGGGGACTTCGTCTGCTCCTGCGGAAAGAACCCGCACACCTTTGTTCTCCAGATCTCTCTGGACGGAGCGCCAAGAGTACTTCTCACGCGCCGCGGTGCGACTCATGCGACGACCCGCGCCATGGGAGGCGGAATTCAGACTCGCCGGATTTCCTTTACCACGGACAACAAATGCCGGATCAGCCATGGAACCGGGGATGACTCCCAGTACACCTTCCCCCGCCGGTGTGGCTCCTTTGCGGTGCACCACGACGTCGCGCCCGTTGTGGTTCTCGATCCACGCGAAGTTGTGGTGGTTTTCGACGCCAGCAATGATCTTTCCACCCACGATGAGTGAAACAAGTCGGTGGATGACGTCGTGGTTCGCAGCAGCGTACTCCCCCATTAAAGTCATCGCAGCCCAGTACTCCTGACCTGCTTCACTGTCGAGGTCCAGCCATGCCAGGCGACCGAAGTCGGCGTATTGGCGAGGCAATAGAACTCGAGCGATGTTGCTGTAGGTATCGCAAACGGACGCACCGGTTCCGCGGCTTCCGCTATGGCTGAGCAGGGCAACGTACTCCCCTTTATCCAGTCCTAACTGTTCGTCCCGTTGCTCAAGTGTTAGTCGTCCAAATTCCACAAAGTGATTTCCGGACCCGGATGTTCCGAGCTGCTTCCACGCCTTGTCCCGGTTTTCGCGCGTCACTCGAGAAACCGTCCAGTCGGCGTCCATCACCGCGTGCTGCTGGGGACGCTCGTGGACAGATCCAATTCCAAATCGTGTCCCTTTATCGAGGGCATTCTTGAACCGATAGAAATTGGCGTCCAATTCCGTTGTCGGAATATCGAGGATCGACAGCTTCATGCGGCACGCGATATCCACGCCCACGGCATAAGGGACCACAGCATTTTCCAGTGCCAGAACCCCACCAATCGGCAGCCCGTAACCCAAGTGCGCGTCAGGCATGATGGCGGCGCCCACGGCCATGGGAAGTGCACACGACTGGCGCATCTGTGCGTGGCATGCCGCATCGATTTCCCGTCCCCAGACTTGATATTCGATAGGGGCAGGGCGCGTGAAATTGGCGTTCTCGATGATTTCCCGGGCGAGTCGACCGAAGTACGGATGCGCGACGAAATCCGACGGTTCCGCCAGCACGCTGCTGATCAGCTTCTTGATTTCCCGCCCGCGCAGTTCGTCTTCCTGCACGGCACGTTGGATTCCTTCAATGGCGGCGCCAATGCAGAGGTCAGATACCCCAAGTTTGCGAAGTTGTGTTGTATTCATTGCGAGGACTCCCTGATGACGGATTCGAGACACGACTCGACCGCATCTGGTTACGATAAATTCGTGCGATTTTTCACGACCAGTCGAAGAAGTTCAGACCGTCGTCGAATGGACCACTACTAAAAGCTGTTTGAAAATGCTGCTACAGGTTCGAACAAACTATCTCGCTTTCGCTGGATCATTACCGCGATCGTCATTTGTTCGGGTTGGATTAACCGGATTGCGACAGTGAAACATCTCAAGACTGAGA
>NZ_DASWWZ010000077.1:0-23450 GCF_036405755.1 Schlesneria sp. | reverse complement strand
TGGGCTTGCTTGTACTTCTTGAGAAATGCAAACTGAACTCATGGTACAGAGATGAGCGATACAGTAGATCGTCAACAGCAAATGGAATTGCGTTAGCCTCTTGTTGGTCGTGCAGAGGAGTAAGTATCGAATGTGAGACCTCAACTTGCGTAGGGCTATGCGAAGAACACGGCAAGACTCAACGTTGCAAGGAGAGTGAATTGATCTCACAAGGGTAGATCTGGTCATGCTAAATACTTCTTATTTTAAAGAGCGTAAGAGAGATCGTTCGGAGTAATTATTGAGAAGCCAACAGGGACACAGCATATTTCGTTGCGGCAAACTGTTCTACAACGTCGCCGGTCGCCCGCAGACGATCGAGCTGACGCGCAGTCGTATCGGCAGCACCGTCACTACGTCCGCCGCGAAACACGCGAAGTTTTCTCCTGACGCAGGAGTAGTTGCGCCACGACGTTCTCGATTTGAAGCGATCGTTTTTAGCGGTCGCTGAAGTGCTTGCGCTGCTTATGACTCGGGGCAGGCGAGCGTGAACTGGAACCGTAACAACACGTAGGCAGCCACCAGTTTCTAGAGTGCGCCCGGCATCCGTTGACGTGCCAACGGTCGTAATCCTGACCGTATCAGACGGATAGCATCCGGTGTTCGGCTCTTAGCCAGAAAAAGCAGTGTCCCCATGGGCGTGTCCTCGTCCCCCCCGTCTCCTTTCTCCATCTATCCGGGGTTACCACCAAGTCCGTTCAAGTAGCATCATTTTGCTGTCTGGGTCGACCCACAGATTCGATGAGTAGCCTTCCCCAAAACTTTCAGGGAAAACATAAAGAGTCTTAGCATTCTTTAAAGGAAACCATGAAAGTTTCGGCGCCAGATTCTTCGCATACGACTCTGGTTCCTTGTCAAGCGAGCTGTGAATCAAACCAAATGTATTTGCGACTAGTTCTAGGTCTGTATCCGACTCATAATACATTAGGGCAAGGTACATAGGGTCGTGCCCAGGATCTTTCACAAACTTTTCAACATAGCGAAGCCCGCCTTGCTCAGGACACTTTTCCCAAGGGGGGAAGTTCTTTCGATTTTCGGATATCAATGGAATTTTCCCGCAGCCTGCGATCTGAAAGATCGCCAAGCATAGCCAAGATACCGTAATTGCGTTGCGCATTTTACTTACCTCTATTCATAAAGTTAGTCTCTACGGGGTCTTCCATCACGCCGCTCGTTGCAAACGCGATCTCGTGGCGCTGGAGCAGTGCAAACCAAGCTCTCATGTTCAGTCATTGTACCCCCAAAAAGCAGTGTCCCTCTGGGCATTACGCGTTTCGTATCCATTTTACAGATCAATTGGTTTCTTCACGCCTTGACGGGTCAGGAATGGTGACTGGTGCCCTCTGTTTGGGCCGCTTTCCAAACGATTGGGTGTTTGGGCTCGCTGGATTGCGGGGGGTTGCTGACACTACTTGCTTCCGAAATTCTTCGACAACATCGATCGAAGGATGATGGAGCTGAAAGGGATGGTTTAACTGGTGGAGCATCGGGATTTGATGGTTGTCTTAAAACATAAACTCATCGTCGTCACAGTCGTTCAACGGACGAGGGTCGACTGATTTGGTTGGCCAACTGGCCAACTCCTGGCCAGCCGGCGGCCAGGCCCATGTTCTATAGCAGAAACGGTTTATGTATTTTCAGTAGACTGGCCAGGCTGGCCAGCAGATCGCAACGCCGCCGACTTTTCCTTCCCGCGAGGCTCGCTGGTTGGCGTGAACGCATCTTGAAGGGAGCATTTTGATGTCGGGCTTCATGGAAACGCCCAACCAAGATGCCCAACCAAGATGCTCATCCAAGATAAGTGATCGTGATGGGCCTTAATCAGAACTGTTCGCTGCTTTCCTCTCCGAGAGAGCGGAACTCGCCGTCGACGATCGATTCGGGATCAGGCTTGGGCTTGGTTGCTCTCAATAACTCATTGCGATCGAGAAGTCAGGACGCGCACTTGCGAATTTGGTGAGTGGACCGTTCAATTCTTCCCTGGTCAGCGGAGTACTGCGTTCTGCTCACCAGTGCGACGGTTTCAACGAGAACTTTTGGAATGGATGCCTCGACATGGCTGGGGTCAAGAATGCAATCCTGCTGAAAATGCTCGATCGGCTGTTCGCCGGATTGACGAGTGGTCCCAACCTCAACTGCCGCCCCCATTCCAGCCGGCAACGAGTCGACTGGACGCAGTTCGCACGCCTCAAGGATCTGTCGCCCGCAGAGGCGCTCGGGAAATTGTTCACCGCCAAGCCCTCAATTCAACTCCGCCCGCAGATCGAACCTCCCTCTAAACCGGGCAAGTCCAGTGACGGACGGGGCAAATCGCGATCCCGGTCGGATGCAAAGCGGAAGCTCGAACAGGACCCCAGCCCGGAAGAGATGGGACAGCTTCCCCCCGTTCCAACTGACTCACTGAACTCTCAGGACGAGTGGTCCAGCCAGCAGAGCCTGCTGACAAAGCTGAGGGGGCTTGCGGAAGACGCCCGTGCCTACGAGCAGGACACGGGAGTCCACGTGCTGCACGTGGGGTTCCCTTTGCTGAGTGTCCCCCCTTCCGCAGCGGGCAATGTCAAATCGTTCAGCAGTGGGGGAAAACGACTACTGGCGCCCATCGCCTTTATCTCCGTTTCGCTGGAAGTCCGGGCGGGATTTCAACCCGTCATCTCGATCGAAGGACGTAACGACGGCGCTGACGCACTGGTCCCCAATGAGGCTCTCTTCGCATGGCTGGAACGCCAGTCCGGACAGTCGCTGCTCGCGGACAACGGCGAGAACACGTCCCAGAACGAGCTTCTCGCGTCCCCCCCATCTTCTGCATCGGAAACAGGGGAAGTCGACTCCGTGAAGACTTCATCCCTGCAACAGGAGATCGGTTCCAGCCACACAACAACGTCGCAGGAACTCTGGGAGGAACTCAACTCTCTGGTCAGCCGTGTCACCCGATTGCTGCAACTTCCCGAATCACCACTCAGCGCAGCCTCGCTGGAGAACCTGTGCGAGGCCCCAAGATCTGACGACGAAAATTCTCGCGCCGAGATCGTCCTCGCTGCGGTACTCGGCCTGTTCCCAATGAATAAGCAGGGACTGCTACGCGATATGCAGGCCATGGTCGAACAGAGCACCTTCGCCGGTCCCCTGCAAAGCTTTCTGAAACTCGATCCAGACCTCACCAGTCTGGATGACGATGTTTCGCCGGACTTATTACGGCGCTCCCGGACCGCAGTTCCCGCTGCCGCCAATCGGCTGATTTCCGCAGCGGATCCGTTCCAGTCGAAAGCCGTGCGTCTTGCGCGAGACTGTTCCGAGTTGATCATTCACGGTCCGCCAGGCACCGGAAAAAGTCAGACAATCACTAATATCATCGGTGACCACCTTGTCCGCGGGGAACGCGTTCTTCTGGTGTGCGACAAGCGAACGGCTCTCGACGTCGTCGCCAGCCGACTGGAGCACCTGGGACTGGGCTCTCTCTGCTCGTTGATTCACGATCCCCAGCATGATCAGCGGATTCTGTTTAACAGCATCCGCAAACGACTGGAGTCCCTCACAGAAAACAGCCGTGACGGAATGGCACAAGCACGTCTGGATTCGCTCGATGCCCAAGTCCAGAAGGGCCTTGATCAGTTGTGGGAGGCGTGGCGTCTGACAATGGACAGGGATCCCGAACGTGCAACGTCCTTCCACGAACGCATGGGAGACTGGCTCGAAGCGATCGCTCCGACACTCGAAACGGCCAATTTCAACTCGTCAGCAACTGAACCCCAATCCGCCCCCTCAGCCAATCGACCTTCTCCCGACACATTAAGATCCGAGCGTGGGCGAACTCGCCCACGAAGACGCGGCTCCGTCGCGTCTATAGAAGCGGTCACATTGAGCCTGTATGAGTCGCACGAAACGGTCATTCGTGATCTGGTCAGTCGTGCGAGCAGTATCGACTTTTCGAACCATCCCTGGCGGCGCCCCGCTGGAATCACACTGACGGAGCTTCTGCAAACTCCCCAGGATCAGATTCGTGAGGATCTTAAAGTCATTCTCGATTGTGCGTTGACCGTTGACGATGCGAAAACCGGTGGAATCCCGTCGCTCGATCCACTCGGCTGGATCTCCCCATCAAGCAGCGAAGCAGGGGACGATGGCGGGACAATTTCCGGAGGAAAAATAAAATCCAAGCCCGGCCCTAGCTTTCATGAACAGGCGCATCTCCGACGAGAACTGGCTGCGCGGATGCGTCGCTGCGTCGACTCCACTGACGGCGGTCTTCGAGGACGCTGGGCGAAAAGTTCCAAGTCGACTCTCCAACGATCCCTTGATCGACTGCTACAGATCGAGCCCGAGGTCGAAGTGACACGCTCGGGTCTGCTCGATGCCCAGTTCCTCAATTTGATTCGCTCGACTTCAATTCCCATTTCACAACAGTTGCACTGGACCGTCGATCTGGGCCGCTACCTTACAACATGCACACGGTGGTACGGTTGGTTCGCATTTCGAAGTCGCACCCGAGCAAGCACGATCTTGCGGGAGTTCGGATTGCCCCTCAGTCCCCCGAATGCAACCCGCGTCCACAGCTTTCTGACGCAAATGAACGCCCGGAACACGGTGGCCACCTGTTTGAATGAGGTTTCACCCGCAAAGCCACCACGGAAAGTGGAAGCAGACACTTTGACAGAGGACTGGGATCAGCTCTGTCAGTTGCTTCAAATACTGCTGGAACTGGAGAATGGACCGCTGTCGGACGAGCTGAAGCAAGGCGCTAGACAATCGCTGAATGATGGCAATGAAGACTGGATTGAGTCCCTGGTGACATCATCCGAAATCGCAGATTCGCTCGAAGAACTGCGGGATGAGCTTGTCGCATCAAGGCTGTTCTCCACTGACTGGCTGAATGGCTTCTTTGAACGAGTATGTGGTCCCGATTCGGTCGTCGACGAACTGCGACAACTGGAGTCGTCGGTTGATCAGTTGGCAGATGTGCTGCGAATTCTCGAGTCACTTCAGCAACTGCCTGCAGGGCTAAAACGGATAACAGAAGAGGTTATTGAGCGCACGGGACCGTTCGAAAGGATCATGTCGTCGATTCGGCAAAAGGTGCTCGCAGCCGAGATTTCCGCGTGGCTTGCGGCCAACCCTGCGCTCCTGCAGATGGACGGGCCAGGCTTCGACAAACTCAGCACCGACGTGATTGCCCTGCAGCAGAAGAAGCAGGCGATCGTACGGGACGTCATCCTTGACTATTGGACTCAGCGGCAGCGTCAGAAATTGCTCGCGATGACCGGCACACGGCTGAATAGTGCGGGGGCGGACCTGCGTCGACGCCTCACCACTCGTGGTGAACGAGCCATGCGACTGCGCCAAGTCATTACCACCGGACAACAGCTTCCCGGTGGAGACCCGCTGTTTGATCTCTGTCCGGTATGGATGGTGAGTCCCGAAACGGTCGCGCAGATCTTTCCTCGAGAACCACTGTTCGATGTGGTGATCTTCGATGAGGCCTCCCAGTGTCGTCTGGAAGAAGCACTCCCTGTCTTAACACGTGCCCGACGCGTCGTGATTGCAGGCGATCCTAAACAGTTGCCTCCCTCCCGCTTCTTCGAATCGACCGTGACCTCCAGTGATCAAAGCCTCGGCGAGACCGAACAGGAACTATTCGAATCGCATCAAAGTGAAGTTGAGGACCTGCTCTCCGCAGCACTCTCTCTCAATCTGCAGGAGTGCTATCTCGACGTGCATTACCGTTCGCGCAATGCGGATCTGGTGCAGTTCAGCAATGACCAGTTCTACAGTTCACGACTCCAGGTCATTCCGGGGCATCCCCGAAACAGAGTCCGGTTCGCTCCTATCACTCTCTACCAGGTAAACGGCGTTTTTGAGGACCGGGCCAACTCGGCCGAGGCGGATCGAGTCTGTCAGATTGTAGAGGACTTGTTGCGGCGGTCTGAACCTCCCTCAATCGGTATCGCCTGCTTCAACCTGACGCAACGAGACCTGATTCTGGAACGGTTGGATGAACTCGCGGTGAAAGACGAGGACTTTGCTCGTCGTCTTGCCGCAGCCCGCAGTCGTTCGGGGCAGGGGACGTTTGAAGGGCTGTTCGTCAAGAACCTCGAGAACGTACAAGGTGACGAACGTGACCACATGATTATCAGCACCACGTACGGCGTCGATTCTCAAGGCCGCTTCTACCGCCGCTTTGGTCCATTAGGCCAGGCAGGAGGAGGCCGGCGTTTGAACGTGCTGATTACGCGAGCCCGAGAAGAAGTCCATCTTGTCACGTCGATTCCCGTGGAGCTTTATCGCAGTTTGCCCCCCGTTCCCGCTGGTCAGCAACCGGGCGGGGGATGGTTATTGTTCGCGTATCTGGCCTTTGCAGAGCGTTTGAGTGAAGACTACAACCGCTGGCGCGAATCGCCCTCAGACAATGACTCGCCGACGGGGCTCATTGTCGAAAGCCCGACACAGACGCCATCACGGTTTGCACGCGCGTTTGCCGGCCTGGCCGCCAGGCGAAACAGGATCGGCAGCGACCTGTATCGGGGGAATGATGGATTCTGTATCGATGTCGCATTCCATCATCCTTCACGCCGCGAAGACCGAACACTCGGGATCATTTTCGATGTGACCCGGTTTACACAGGCGGACGATCCCGTGGAGTGGGAATTGTTCCGTACCCAAATTTTGGAAGGGCAGGGGTGGCAGTTGCGGCGCTGCTGGACGCCTGAGTTCTTCCGGGATCCCGTGGGTGAGTTCAACAAAATTCTGGCGGAAGCAGATGATCTCGCCGAGACCGATGAGGATCCCGAATCCATTCCTGTCGAATGACACGCTTTGGGAACTCAGTCAACGATCTCGAAATCACTACGTAGTTACAGTGTTGTCTGCAGCAGCGGGACTGGGGCTCATGTTGATGAGAGGCGGAGCAGCCTGCCAAGCGAACGCATCGCCCAATACCGGCTGGTACCGGCAGTGGCTGGCGGACGGTCTTGAACGGACATCAGAACCCTAAGCCGGGAGATTTCACCTCCCTGAAATTCGATGAAAACTCCTCTTGGCGCAAAAGGGGAAATGACAGTCAACGATTCAACGCGACGGCACTCGTTAATAGGTCGTCACAATCCCCCGGCGAACTCTGCCGGTATCGAATGAATAGCAGGGAAATCGGTTTGAATCTACGGCAGTGCACAACGGAATCGTATTGACCCATTTCGCCAAGATGGACTATTAATCGCCGCCTTTCAAAGGTCCAAATCCTGGACCTCAAATTTTCGGTCCTTCAATCGTGACGTCGCATCGTGTCGATCGGCGTCCGCCAATCCATTTTTGTCAAGTGAAACGGCCGGGTCGCTTTTCGCCCGCGGCTCAACCAGTTGTCGGTAAAAGTTTGACGCGCTTCGTCAATGCCAGACCCGGAGGAGGAAGTTATCTTGGGTAGGATCATCGGACTGATCGGATGCACTATGTTGGTCATCGCTGCCATGCGCTTGACCAACCTTCAGCACGTTGAGACCACCAAATTGAAAGGTGGCGAGGATCGCGGAGCAGCTCAGTCGAAGCTGACGCCGCGAGCTCACTACAAGCGTGGCAGGGAACTGTATCTTCGCGGTCGCTACCTGGAAGCCCTTCCACATCTGGAAGAAGCTTCACAGTCGACGACTGGTCTGTCGGCAAACGAACGACGCCAGACGGAAGACTGTCTGAACCGGGCACGTCTCAAAGTGCAGGGCGTTGCCGACAGGACAAACCCCTCCGGTCAGAACGAAAACGGAGCGGTCATCCGAGGGCAGTCCGACCCATGGGATTCCGATCCGGCCCAAGCCTCGAACGGAGCCGACAACGAAGCACGGGACCGCGTTGAACAACTTATGATTCAGGCGAAAGCCGCACATAAGCTGGGTGAAGTCGCCGAAGCAACCAAGCTGGCAACACTCGCGAACAAACTCGCTAAATCAGCCAAGCTGAAGTTCGGCAAAGATCAGGTATCCCCAAGCGATTTCCTGGCCAAACTTGGTTCAACCAAGAAAGACGTTGCCGCGAAAGCGGGCGGAATGGCTGATGCCGCTGCTGACTGGGCTTCGAACGAAGTCGGTGGTGCAGTTCGCACTGCTGCCCGTAATGCCGTTCCCTCGGACATCATGCAGCTCTCTTCCGAAGGGGATAGCGATGACTTCGGTGGGGCTTCCTCTAAAGTTCAGAACGCCGGTCACTCCGACTCTCTCAAAGATCGCGCGGCCAAGCTGGTCGCTCAGGCTCGTGCCGAACTGAAAGCCGGTCGCCTGGAAGCCGCTCGCCGAAAGGCCATTGAAGCGAATGATCTGAACGTCTCGTTCGATATCACCGAAGATCGTCCCGCAGTGCTACTTGCCGAACTCGATCGCCGCATGAACACCGTCACCATGACCCGTAACGCCGGAGCAAAATCGGCAGCGGCGAGCAGTGACGATGAATTCGCGGGTGCAACCGATGGTCCGTCGGCTGCCAAGAAGCAGCAGGCCATGAAGCTGATCGAAGAAGCTCGTAAAGAACTGCAGGCAGGAAACCTGGACGCGGCTCAGGCCAAGGCCGAGCAGGCTGAAAAGCTGAACGTTGTCTACAAGCTGTTCGATGACATGCCCGATATCGTGATGAACGATATTGCCGCTCGTCGTGCCGCCGAGAACATCTCCCGTAAAGGTCGCGACAAATTCTCTGCCATGGACGCTGAAGAGACCGCTCAAGCGGGTGAAGGTGCCAGGGAAGAAGACCTCGCAAAGCAGTCACACGCCGTCAAGCTGTTGCGAGATGCTCGCAAGCTGATGAAAGAAGGACGCCTCGAAGAAGCACACAAGAAGGCCGTCGAAGTTCAGTCGCTTCAGGTCGCTCTTCCAGTCAATGCAGACAGTCCTGAACTGTTGCTCGCGGACCTCAACAAGGCGATGAACGCCAAAGGTGGCAAGTCCGCTGGTGGTGTCACCACCGCCAACGCGGTCGAAGCGGCAGCCGATGACGACAACCCATTCGCTCAAACCGGTAAGCGTGGCCAGTTGGTCAGTGCCAGCAACACGGAATTCGCCGAGGAAGAAGAAGTTGCTGAAGTGAAGACCACCGGTCTGTCCGCCAGCGAAATGTACAACCGCGGCATGGCAGAATTGAAGAAAGGCAAGCGGAACCTGGCTTACCAGGCCTTCAAAGCCGCCTATGACTCGGGCGAACGTCTTGATCCTATCCGCACGCAACGGATGAACGACTATCTCCGCGACCTTGCTCCACGCGGCAACCAGAGCGAGATCCAGGCCGCCAGCGATGAATCGGAATCGTTTGCAGAGTCCACGCCGATGGACGCTGCTCAGCAAGAGCAACTCGTCAAGTTTGAACGCGTCCGGGCAGAAGTCCTGAACACGGTCTTCAAGGCCGAACGCCTGAAGTCCAGCGAGCCAGAGAAGGCTCTGGAACTGGTCGATCAGACCCTGGCCAAAGTGGAAAGTGCAGAACTGTCGACCGAAGCGGCAGCACCTTTGCTGAAGCAACTCAACCGGACTCGATCCAGCCTTCGCACCGAGATCGAACAGCAGGCACCGAATATCGAACTGCGTGCCGAGAACAAGCGAGTGAAGGAACAGATCGAAAAGGAAATCAGCAACGCTGTCCGTATCGATCAGGAGCTGGTTCAACTCGTTGAAGAGTATAACGAGCTCTACAAGCAGCAGCGGTTTGCAGAAGCCGTTGTCGTTGCCAAGAAAGCCAAAGAACTGAACCCGAAAGATCCGGCTGTCGTCACGATGGTCATCAAGGGTCAGCTCGCGATGCAGAACAAGATCAACGAAGACATCAAGAGCGACAAAGCGGATACCCGGTTGCTGACGAACAACGACGTCGAACGAGGGCTGATTCACAGCCTGTCCGACGACAACCCAATGTCCTTCGACAAGAAAATCTGGGACAACGCCAAGAAGCGAAAGTTCGGCACGGATAACCGCATCAAGTCCGAAGAAGAAATTCACATCGAGAAGAGCCTTCAGAAGCGAATCTCGCTGCACGAAGAAAACACTCCGCTTGTCGAAGTCATTCGCAAGATCAAGGCTGTGGCTGACATCAACATCGTGTTTGACGAAGCCGGCCTTGAAGAAGAAGGAGTCAGCTCAAACACCGCGGTGTCGATCGATGTCGAAGGGATCACGGTCAAGAGTGCTCTTAACCTGATTCTCCAGCGATATCAGTTGGGCTACATGGTCGACAACGAAGTTTTGAAGATCACCAACCACGTTCGTCAACGGGGTGAACTGATCAACGCCACATACAACGTGGCCGACCTCGTGGTCGCAATCCCCAGCTTCGGCACTGATTCGTCAGGGGCAGCACCCCGAATTGGTGGTGTGCCAGGTCCCGGTCAGGGATTCGGCAGCCAGGCTTATCTGACTCCAGGGATGACTGGCCAGGCATTCGCACAGGTCGGACCTAACGGCGGCGGACTGGGTGGATTCAACATCCCCAACGAAGCCGATTCACGTCTGAACGCATCGCGACGTAACACGGACTTCACCGAACTGACCAATCTGATTACCTCGACGATCTCGCCAGATACCTGGGAGCAGTCCGGTGGTCAGGCACGCGTCCAACCATTCGAAACCACGTTGAGCCTCGTCATCCGACAGACTCAGAAGGTCCACGAAGAAATTGCTGACTTGCTCAGCCAGTTGCGTCGCCTGCAAGACCTGCAAGTGACAATTGAAGTCCGCTTCGTCACCGTGTCCGATCGATTCTTCGAACGAATCGGGGTCGACTTCGACTTCAACATCAAGCCAACCGTGGGTTATGCCAAGACCGACAACTCGCTGCTGCCAATCCTGCCCTTCGGTAGCATTATGACTCCGCAGGCAGGCCAGAACCTGTTCGGAATTCAAGGTCAGGGTGGACAGCAGGGCCAGGGTGGTCAGCAAGGAGGTCAGCAGGGCCAGGGTGGTCAACAGGGACAACAAGGTCAGCAGGGACAACAAGGACAACAGGGTGGCGTGGTTTCGCAGGGACTGTTCGATCCAAGCCCAATGCGTAGCTTGATCAACAACCCAGCGAGTAACACGATCGTCGGTCTCCAGTCGCCGACGCAGTTCACCAACGACTTGACCATTCCGTTCCAGCAGGGTTCGTTCGACGTGGGGATCCCCTCGTTCGGTGGATACAACCCAACCGCGGGTGTTCAGACAGGTATCGCGATTCTGAGTGACCTGGAAGCATTCTTCTTCATCTCGGCTGCTCAAGGTGATGAACGATCGAACCTGTTGTTTGCTCCGAAAGTGACGACCTTCAACGGGATTCCCGCAACTGTCAGTGACAACCGGACTCGCCCGTTCGTGACAAGTCTGGTTCCAACCGTCGGTTTTGCCGCAGTCGGTTACACTCCAATCATTACCAACGTTCCTGAAGGGATCACCCTGACAGCAACGCCTGTGGTCTCGGCTGACCGACGATTCGTCCGACTGACTCTGCTCCCGATCTTCCGCAGTATCACTGACGTCTTCACCTTCACCGCTGTCGGTGGTGGTGGTGGCGGTGGCCAACAGGGTCAGGGAGGTCAGCAGGGTGGCCAGGGTGGATTCGGCGGCGGCGGCCAGCAAGGTGGTCAAGGCGGATTCGGCGGTGGCCAGTTCGGTATCGGTGGTGGATTGGGAAGCATGCAGATCATGCAGACACTGTTCACCCAGCAGGGTGGATTCGGTGGTGGTGGCCAGGGTGGTTTCGGCGGTGGCCAACAGGGTCAGCAAGGAGGCCAGCAAGGTCAGCAAGGACAACAGGGCCAGCAGGGTGGTGGTGCCGGAGCGATCACAGTTCAACAGCCCGTCATCGAAACCATCACTGTGCAGACAACGGTCAGCGTACCGGACGGCGGAAGCGTCCTGTTGGGTGGTGTCAAACGACTGAAGGAAGGCCGCAAAATGGCCGGTGTTCCAATCTTGAACAAGATTCCTTATGTGAACCGTCTGTTCAAGAACAGTGGTGTGGGCCGCGAAACCGAAAGTCTGATGCTGATGGTGACTCCACGAATCATCATCCAGGAAGAAGAAGAAGAGCTGCTGGGAATCCCACGCAACTAGTCACGGTGAACTCGCCCGATCGATGTCTTAACCACATCGATCGGGCACTCGATAAAGATCAGCGACCGTCGTAAGCATCCCTTCGCCTGTAAGTCTGATCAACGAAAACTTCCGAGGCTCTGTCGCAAGTCCTCGGCCGCCGCAATCCGACCGGGCTGGATTGCGGCGGTTTTTTCGTTGGTGGAAAGCCCGTTGAAATTGGCCTCGGTCCTCGATCGGATTGAACCGGAGAGGCGAATCCCCAGCTCCCTTGATCAGGGGTCTACAAAGGATGAGCCAAGTGACAAGGCTTTATCGCCAATCGAGAGGACACCCCGCTCGTGTACTCGACTGCGTCTCAGATCGGATAGTGGGAAAGGAACGGACGTAGAAGTGCATGTCAGGCAAGAATCTCTTTAATAACCCGTGCCTGGTCGACCCCTGTCAGCTTCTCTTTGAGACCATTACGTTCGTAGTAAAGGTCACTGTAGTGCAGGCCCAGAAGATGCAGGATTGTTGCATGCCAGTCTGAAACGCTGACACGATCTTCAACGGCCATCAGACCGATTTCATCGGTGGAGCCATGAACGGTTCCGGCTTTGATTCCGGCCCCCGCCATCCAGCAGGTGAACGCGTTCTTGTTGTGATCGCGTCCCGACGTCACTGACTCGTCTCCTCCGCGTAGCTGTGCGATCGGCAATCGTCCAAATTCGCCTCCCCACAGGACAAGAACGCTGTCAAACAGCCCTCGCGCTTTCAAATCATTCAGGAGTGCTGCGACAGGTTTATCAGTACGGTCACAGGCCTTCTGAAGTTCAGTTTGCAGATGATCGTGTGTGTCCCAGATCTGTGAGTCGATATAGAGCTGGACAAATCGAACGCCGCGTTCCACCAGTCGGCGTGCAATCAAACATCGCCGACCATAAGAATCAGTGATCTTGTCTCCGATGCCGTATGCCTCAAGCGTTTGCTGGGTCTCCTGAGAAAGATCCAGTGCTTCCGGAGCCATCAACTGCATCCGAGCCGCGAGTTCGTAACTAGCGATTCGAGCGTCAAGTTGTGCTTGTCCGGGGCGTCGACTGCGGTGCAGGCGATCGAGTCGTCCGATGAGGCTTCTCTCTGCATTCGTGACTTCGTCGGGCTCATCAAACTCCCTGTCGAGATTCAGAACGGGTGTTCCCGTCGCTTTGAAACGAGTTCCCTGATAAATCGGGGGCAGATAACCCGATGCCCAGCTTTGCGTGCCGTTGACCGGAAGTCCCAGGGGATCATCGAGCACGACATAGGCAGGCAAGTTAGCGGACTCGGAACCGAGTCCATAGGTGACCCACGAACCAAGCGACGGCTGCCCCGGAATCGTCCTGCCACTGTGAATGTGATACAGAGCCGGTTCGTGAGTGAGATTGACTGTGTGCATGGAGCGGATCATGGCGACATCATCCACGCACTTCGCAAAGTGCGGCATCGCATTCGATACCCACATTCCACTTTGGCCATGCTGAGCAAACTTGAACGGGGTCCGCATCAGCGCACCACCCGAGCCGGGCGATTCGACCTCACCGGCAATCTTCTCGAAGTAGGATTGGCCATGTCGGCGATCCAGCTCTGGCTTGGGATCGAACAGGTCCATCTGACTGGGACCACCATTCATGAAGAGGTGAATGACAGCTTTGGCCTTAGGCTCAAAATTCGGCCGCCGCGGCGCAAGGTCAAACGTTTGCCTGGAACCCTGGGACGTTGTGGAATCCGCCTCGATTTCACCGTAGGCATCGCGACACAACATCGACGCCAGGGCAGCGCCGTATATGCCCGAACCGATGTTCTCAAAGAATTGTCGGCGACCCATCAGTTGATGAAGGATGGATTGGAATTGTCTGGAATCAAACATGGGAATTCCTCAGTCGACATACATGAATTCTGCGGAATTCATCAGTGCATGACACAGATTCGTCAGGGTCTGTACGCCCAGTTCTGCCGTCGCCTCATGAGCGGCCTGCTCGAGCGAAACGCTGTTCCCGGCCGGTGAAGCGGGGGGTTCCGGCAGGGTCGCGTGCCACTTTGCGGAAAGTTCGTCAAAGGACTGCGTGACCAGTTCCAGTTCCGCAGCATCGGGTTGCCGTCCGACCGCGAGAGCGAAGGCGCGCTGAATCTGAGAAGTTCGATCGGTGCCGACATCCTGGATAATTCGTTCCGCCATTGCTCGTGACCAGTCATGCACCATCTTATTGTTGAGCAAGTGCAAGGCCTGTGGTGCGACGGTGGCAACAGTTCGCTCGACGCAATTGGGAGCCATCTGAGGCAAGTCGAAATCTTCCAGAATCGTTGACGACTGCGATCGCCGCTGCAGGACGTAGATACTTCGTCGCCATCCTTTCTCAGACCCGACAGACGTGACGAGTCCATCATCGCGTCGTTCTACCCGTTCTGCCGGCCCGAACTGTGTCGGATCCAGCTTGCCTGAAACGAACAGCAGCGAATCACGCAGGACCTCGGCTTCTAACCTCCTGAGCGGGTACCGCGATAGCAGACGGTTATCAAGGTCCCTGTTTGCATGCTCTTCAGTGATCTCGGACGATTGCCGGTAAGTGCTTGAGGTCATGATCAGCCGGTGAATCGCTTTGATACTCCAGCCTCGTTCGACGAATTGAATCGAAAGCCAATCCAGTAGTTCGGGATGCGTTGGAACCTGCCCAGCCCGCCCGAAGTTATCGAGACTCTTCACGATTCCATGTTGAAAATGATGTTTCCAGATCCGGTTTGTCATCACGCGGGCCGTCAACGGATGTCGCGGGTCAACCAGCCACCGCGCGAACGCCAGACGTCGGCCGGTCTTCCGGGAATCCTCCCAGGGAGGGATGACGGAGTACGGCGCGACCGCATCGGCGAGCACTGTGGGAACGCCTGGATCAACTGCCTTTCCTGGCGAAAGGTAGTTTCCACGCCGCAGAATGTACGTTGGAGTTGGTTGGCCTCGGTCCCATAAGGCGTGAATGAACGGTTCATTCGGGTTCAGTTCCGACTTAAGTCTCTTGATCTGCTTGAAGGAATCTCGTGCCAGCTCTTTGAATGCGGGATCCAGTTCCTCAAGACTGTCCATGTCGATCTTGAGCAGCTTCTCGAACTTGGTGACGAGATACTTCTGTACCTCGTTCCGCTTGTCACGTGGCGCCAGCGCTGCAGCGCGGAGGTCTTCATGCAAGATTTCGGGGAGTTGAGGCAAATGTTTTTCGAGTTGAGCGGTGACCAATTCCCGCTGCCTGGCTTCCAGAGGCGTTTGAATCGCTTCGATCATCCCCTTCAGACGCTTCTGTTCGGCTTCCCATGCGGCTTTCTCTTCCGAGGGGACGTAGGTAAGACCGCGCAGTGGGAAGTCCTGATTCGCTTTGGAGGGTCGCAGCCAGTCGTTTTCATCAAGGGCCCCCTTGAGAATCGCGGCCAGACTGTAGTAATCGCGATGCGGAATGGGATCGAATTTATGCGAATGGCAACGGGCACACTTCACGGTTAATCCCATGACCGATGAAGTGAGAACGTCAATTTCGGAGGCGATGACGTCCAGACGATCCGGCACAAAGTTCGTCAGCCCGTTGTAGGTTCCGTCTGGCGCCATTCGCAGAAAACCGGTTGCAACGAGATTGTCATAGATCTCGTCGGTGACGTCGGGAGCGTTTTCATAGTCGACCAATTCATCCCCGGCGATTTGCTCAAGCAGGAAACGGTCATACGGTTTGTCGTTGTTGAACGAACGGATGACGTAATCACGATACCGGTAAGCAAAGTGGCGGATGGGATCTTCCGCATTCACACCATCGGAGTCCGAGTATCCAGCCAGATCGAGCCAGTATCTTCCCCACCGCTCGCCATAGTGACGGGACTCCAGCAGCCGATCGATCAACTTCTCGTAGGCCGCAGGGTCCGGGTCCTTGATAAAACTCTCGACGTCCTCAGGCGTGGGAGGAAGCCCGATCAGATCGAACGTCGCTCGCCTGATAAGCGTTCTCCGGTCTGCATCGGGAGACAGTGTTAATCCAACTCCTTTGAGTTTTTCGAGCACGAACGCGTCGATCGGGTTGCGGATACGGTGCTCCGATTCGAATCTCGGAACATCGTGCGCGACCGGAGACTTGAATGACCAGAACTGTTTGTCTTCATCAGTGACTTCCGACTCAATCTCGGCTGGATCCCGTTCAGTGCGATGTGCCGCCAATGGTGCCCCCGCCGCAATCCATTTCGCCACCGTTTCAACCTCGGCTGTTTCGATCACTTTTACCGATGCACTGGCCAGCCGACGCAGTGGAGGCATTTCTCCCGCATGAATCTTCTTCAGCATCAGGCTTTCAGAAGGTCGTTTGAGGTTAATCGCGGGTCCCGATTTGCCACCTGACAGCATCGACTGGCGCGATCGCAGATCGAGCCCCCCTTCCTTAACACGGCCGTTGTGACAGACGGCACAGCGCAACAGCATAATCTGAGAGACTTCCCGCTCTGTGATTGCGGGTTCAGCAACGACGTCAGGTTGCGAAAAACGGGCTCCGCCTGCGATCCATTCCTGCAGGCGTCCGGTCTCTTCTGGAGTTAGAGGCTCGGTCGAATTCGACGGTGGCATCAATCCGTCATGGACCACCTCGAAAAGCAGGCTCTCCTCCGGTTTGCCTGCCACAATAACGGGTCCGCTCGAACTTCCACGGGCGACACCAGACTGCGAGCTCAGATTCAATTCTGCTTTCTGAACCTTCTCGCCATGACAGGTACAGCATTTTTGCTGCAGGATGGGCAGGATATCTCGTTCGAATAAGTAGCTAGTCGAGATACCTTTGTTTTCTTTGGCTTCTTCCGCTCCGTCCACGGCTTGTGCAGTTGACCAGAGCTGACAAAAGGCCACTACGAGATAAAGAAATACACTACGCATAGACCAGCACAGAAAAGAGACCAGGGATGATGCAGCGAAATCGAATACAGAAACAATGATACATGATACTTCGCAGCACAGCACAATGGCAGGATCCTCCTACTGAAAATCCTGGGCGGATGACTTAATGTCGGGTCATCCCGAATGCACTTCCTATTCGCATCCAAAGAACGGCGACGAAATGAAGTACAGACCTGAATGAGAACGAGAGATCACTTCGGTACGTAGCTGCCGCCAAACGGTTGCGGGGTCAGGAGACCGGTCAATCGACTCACTCGTGCTTCGCCGATGAAGAAATGTGCTTCGCTCGTCCCCCGCAACTCAGCGCTCAACGTAGTTGACCACGGTCTTCAAAAGTTCATCCGAACAAAGTCGCCGTATTGTCCTGATCAACCGGAAGGAAATGAGCGCCGTGAGCAAGAGGTGAATTGAGCAGTTGGCCAGAAAGAGACCTCCTGTATTTGGCCGAAACCCCGGTGATGACGCGGCTCGACCATTTTAAAGTTCGGTACAAACGAACTGACGCTGCATCACTCATTTAAAGAGTGATGCAGCGTGTACCACGGCAGAAAGTTCCTAACCGCATGCCACTGTGAGTACGGTAAAAGTCGACTCACCGATACGGAAAGCCAGAAACCATGAGAGTCTCAATGCATGAGACACAGTTTCATTAGTAAAAACGAGGAGAGCCCTTCGTTTCTATGGGCTACTTCAACTTCAATTCATAAGTCACGTCAGTTTGAGGGGCCCCTTCCTCGACTGTCAACTTGTACTCATTCTTGGCGGGGTTCTTGTATTTTCCCTTGAACAAGTCGACGCCACTGTCGTTCTTCTTCATTTTCGGGACATACTCGAATCCGAGCGTATAGTTTCCTGGCGCGAGTCCATCACATGCAGTGTAAGTGGACCAGCAGAAATTCCCCTCATCGTCCGTCCTGCACTCCTTGAGTGGAGTCGCTGGCGGCGAACCATACAAGTAAAGATTCACCCCCGCTTGCGGCTCTCCATCAATCATCACAGTTCCACTGACAGGTACGAACGCCTCAAGTGCAAATTTGCCGGAAAGCTTCTTCAATCGCTCCGGCGACATATCCCCCTTGTTCGATCCACACCCTGTCAGAAGAGAGACGAACAGCAACGTGAACGCAGTATGACGAATGAATGCCATTGCCAGCCAAACCCTTGTCAGGAAAAACATCTGTAGAGGAGAGACAGCCTGGGCTTCAAAACTTGAAACCCAGGCGTCATTTCGAAAAAAGGCAGCGAGAGCGTTCAGCCTGGTTATCAGGCTTAGAACTCGCCTACAGGGGTTCCATCGGCAATGATGTAAACCCGGTTCATGGTCAGGCGATCAATGTTCTGGCTGATGAAGCGGACGGCGCCGTCTGCCATCAGGAACTGTGCCCCACCAACATGGAAGCTGTAGAAGTTCCATTTGTTGTTACAGTTGATTGTGCAGTCACCCCCGGGTCGGCCGGCGACGCTGCTGCTGCCGGGAGCGATTCCTCGCATGAAGTGACCTGTTGAGTGCTGCCAATCGTTCCACGAATCACCCATGAGTCCCACACCTTCATCGGTCAGGTTACCGACGACTTTACCCATGGCGTACTCTTTGGCGTCTGGTCGCGAAGATTCACCGCAGATCATTGTGTTGGAGGTACCGTCCGTAATTTGCGAGATCCTGACACCACAACTGTATGGACCACCGTCGCCAGTTTCGATGTCGAGAACTGCGCCGGTGTAGAAGTTGCCCAGGGCACCCTGGTTGTCGTTCATGTTTCCACCAGGAGCCATCCCGACATAATCGAGTGCACCGCCGGCATGGTACATCTGCGTGCCGAACGTATCCGACAGCCAGTCATCAACATAGGCAGGGCGCAAATTGCCCGAACGAGGAGTCGAAGGACAGATGAAGGATGGAATGACGGATCCAGCGATCGCAGCAAAGTTCTGCGATCCGGAGTAGGTTCCCCCTTTGGCGTAGTTTGGTGGAGGGCCACCCGTTGCGGAACCAAATCCCATGGCAACACTGAAGTTAATCGTGTTGTAGAGGTTTGTCTGATCAATGTAAGGCAGGACTAATTCAGGCCAGGCGTGCACGTTAAAGTCGGCACGGCCGGCAGGTTGTTCATCGACGCCTTCGCCGATACTCGGACCACTGGCTTCGCTGACCAGATACAGCGCACCGGGGAAGTTACCGAATGTGCTTTCGTAGTTGTGGAATGCCAGACCAAGCTGCTTCAAGTTGTTTCGGCATTGTGTCCGGCGTGCCGCTTCACGTGCCTGCTGGACGGCGGGCAACAGCAAGGCAATCAAGACAGCAATGATCGCGATCACCACGAGCAATTCAATCAGCGTGAATCCCCGCTGCCGTCTACGGCTTCTTTCAGTGGACAATAACATCTAGAAAACTCCTCTTCAAAAAAGAAAAAAACGCTCGCACGGCAAGGCAATCAATGCGAGTTTGCACGACGAAAAAGCGCGTGCTTCCCCTAACGGAATTCAATGAGTGGCGACCAGAAACAGGTGTACGAGATGAAGGTAGACATCAATATACATCGAAAATTACAGGAAACTAACGAAGAGATCACCAAGATTTTCGCAATTTTCGATGAAAAGTCGCACATTCCCTTCACGGAATTCACGAGTAGAACAGCCTACCTTTAGAAATCGTAATGAAGACGAGCGCGCCCTTACTCATGGAATTGCGAACGCAAAATATTTGATTTGATACTGCAGCCAGAATTCAGATATGTCAGTCGATGTGATTTATGAAGCACTCGGATGACGAATCACCCTGCCTACCTTTCACCTGATCTTCAGGTTTCAAGTTCGACACGTTCCCGTGTGCTCATGATCTATGTTATCACCTGTGAGAACAACTTGTGCAACTGATCAAAGATATCATTGCAGGGGTACAAGAAACCAATCTTCGGCCGGAACCGGTACTGGAGTGGGAGGAGGAAGTTCCTCGCCCGTCAGTTCCTTTACGGCCCACCGCAAGGCGACTCCTAATTCAACGGAGAGAGGGACATTTACCGCGAGTCCGCGAAGTCGTTCCGCCTGGCTTGTCGATTTCATCCGAGCCAGACTGATCGCACTCATCTGCTTCACTTCCGGCATTTCCGGGGGACGATCTGCGAAATCCAGGATTCGATCCATGAGTGCGTCTTCAAGTTCCGCGTCTGCTTCCTCCCGCGGCATCACTCCGAGTGCCCAGATTGCTGCACTACGCGATTGAACCCCCATCGGATAGTGCTTGGGAATATATTCCTTGAGCAACGGAATCGCCTCAGTCGCCTTCAAGACTCCGAGGGTTTCAAGCAGATGTGCAACTTGTTCATCGACAACAGTTCCCGCTCCGCTTTTTCGCAATTCGGTTTGATTTTTCGCAATTTGCAGAATTGCCGGGATTGTTTCTTTTACGGCGACTTTTCGCAGAGCCCAGGCCGACGCCGATTTCACTTCTACTCGTGGAGACTCCAATAACTCGACGAGACGATTCGCAACCTCTTCGAGATCGATCCCGCCCGCCAGGATCGCCGCCTGCTCCTGCCCCTTCCAGTCGTCACTTTGGAGGTGACCCTTTACCACGTCGTTAACGACGGGCTTCAATTCCGCCACCGAAGAGAGTCGCAGCAGCCCTTCGCGCGTCTTCTCCCTGAGCGCTGGGTCTGGATCTGCGAGTAACCGTCCCAGTGCAGCCGTCTTATCCGTCGTCGGATGCATAATACAGGATTCGATCCCTTCGCTCCGGATTCGTGCATCAGGATGTTTCAGCGCCGACTCTGCCAGCGAAAGCATGAGTGCCGAATCTAGTGCGTTGAGTCGACGCATGGCCGTCGCAGCGATCAATGGCTCGTCATCATTTGCCCATTCCGATAGCAGTTGAGCTGCAGCCGCAGTTTCGTGCGTTAAGAGCATCTGGATCGCGCACAATCGATTGAGCGACGTCGGCGTACCGGGTGATCGTGCAAGTTTCTCTGCCTGCGTTTCCAGTCCGGTTGCAGAGATTTGACCGACAGCCGTCGCCGCTTCGAATCGTTCGTCAGGATGGCGACGAGAGTCATTGATGATTTCCAATAAGGGATTGAGCGCCTTCCGCTCTCGGACGACGCCCAGGCCGCGAACTGCCAAGATCAGTTCACGGCGGCGCGAAGCCTGCTCCGACAGTCGCCCCAACCAGACGGCTCGAGCGGGCTCGTAGTCCCATTCAGCCAGCGCGGGCTCAATCAGCAGGCGCAAATCACTTCCATAAGATTTTGAGGCCTCAAGCAACTTGCCGCTGGAATCGCGCGAGTCCAATACAATGAGTGCCCGCGCCGCGGCAAAGCGCGCAGCAGGGTGCGAGGCTTTCGCTTCGAGAATCCGCTCAAGAGAAGGGACAGCCTCGACCAGATTCGAGCTGTTCACTTCCTGCGAGCGGGCGATCGTCTCGGCAGCCATTCGCTGCATGTCAACTTCGGGACTGTCCAGCGCGGACAACCACAACTGTTTCAGCGCCGGATCCATCGCATACTGGGCAACCGGATAGGAAAGTGCGGGATCGCTCTCGCGAAGAGCATCGAGCGGCGATGATTGGGCGAAGGTCACAAGGCAGGACGCCGCCAGACACGCCACGACAAAAGCGAGTGTCATGACGTGGGCAGCGGATCGCATTGGAAGAGGACGGACCATTCTCAGATTCTCGCTGGACAACTCATTGAGGCCGGGAAATACGGTGTGTCTGGATGAGCAAGATGAGAATCGAGGCAATTGAACCCATCCCCAGAATCCACCAATTCATCGGCACAAGATCGTAGTTCTGAAATCCGGGCATCCGTATGACTGACAGTGCCGCTGCAATCGAACTGAATGACAAAGCAGTCTCAACAGTTCGGTGCCCGAACGGCGCGTCACGCCCCATCCAGATCAACATGGGCAGTCCGCAGATGAGCAGCAGCGCAGCATACGCGGTGGCCGTCGCAGCCGCGGTTCGGACGAAGAAGCTGCCGACGGCCGCACTGACCAGCATGGCAAAGATTGCCGTCAGAAGCAGACACACAATGACTCGCTTTACCTGCTGTCCCATTCCGGGCTCGATGTACGACATCACTAGGTACCCGGGAGCGGTCGCGCACAACACCAGCAGCAAGGGGAGCAGGGCACTCAGCAACTTACCCCAGATGATTCGTGCAGTCGCCATCGGAGTCGTCTGCAGCAGCAACCATCCTCCGTGTTCACGCTCCACGCTGATCAGGCCCGCAGACAAACTCGGCGCGACCAGGATAATCAATGCAACTTGCATCACGACCATGATCCCACCGATCGTTTCAACGCCCCAGTCGAAAGTTCCCGCCGTAGTGGCATAGGTCAGCCCCAGCGAAAGCGTCGCACATGCCGCGACCAGTCGAACCAGCCAATGCAGTCGACCGAACCGACGGCAACGAAACTCCTTGAACATGACCGGGTTCACAAAGGACGGGATCCCTGCGCTTCGCTTCTGCGGGTCCACCAGAAAGAAGAATCGCCGAAAGAGTTTGGCGGACCATGACAGGTCATCGCTCATCGTTCCTGCAGCGCGAGAAACGTCAAACAGGCGATGATTCAGACGTGCAATTGTCCAGATAGAGGCAGCGACCGCAGTGGTGAGCGAAAAAATGGTGTAGCGTCCGAGCACATCGATTTTGGTGACCAGCCCCTGACTGCCGGGCTCTTCCGTTCCTGTAATCGACATCAGCGCAGCCACAGGAGACATACACCAGAACCATTCTCCGATATCAGCCAGTAACCCCTGGGACCCCTGCAGAAAATAGTGAGGAATCAGCGTAAGAACGCTGGTACCCAGCACGATCCCGTATGTCGTACGGACAGCCGAGTCAACCGATTGCGAAAAGCTGCTGACCAGCATTCCAATCGCGGCATACTCAATCGCCACGAGGATCAGCAGCTTATAGACCTTACCGATGTCGCCGTAGAGAGATAGCCCACCCATGGAATAGCAAGTTCCCGCTGCAGGCAGACTCATTGCCAGAATCATCCCCGCCATCGCCATGACAGCTGCGAGTTTGCCAGCGAAAATATGGACGGGACCGAGCTGAGTATTGAGGAGCAAGGCCAAAGTCCCTCGCCGCTTTTCACTGACGATGCTCGTCGCAGGAAACACGGGCAAAAGGAACAGGAGCGTCATCAACAGACCATAGGCGAACAGCCGGAAGATCTCGCGCGAGCGCGCTCCGAAGAGGGCAACCTCACCGTCGGTCGGCCAGCGAAGAATCACTAGCAACCCGAACAGACTTGCCAGCCCGATCTGAAACACGACCATCCGTCGACGTCGAAGGGGAGTCAGCAGTTCTCGCCGCAAGATTGCACTAAACATGGACACCGGCTCCGGCAACCGCAGGTTCTTTCACTTCCTTCGTTTCCCTGGGGCGTGTAAACGAAATGAAGACCTCTTCGAGATCTGTCTGAAGCTCACGGAACTGGGTGATACATATTCC
>NZ_DASWWZ010000076.1:0-2996 GCF_036405755.1 Schlesneria sp. | reverse complement strand
AACTTGATCACAAAGTCTGATGGAGACCGCCACATGTCACGCGAAGATGATCTGGCCCTTCTTCACCAATACACGGACAGTGACAGTCTGATCAAACATATGCTGGCAGTCGAAGCCGCCTGTCGAGCGTACGCCCGCAAGTTCGGTGAGGACGAAGAGAAATGGGGTACCGTCGGACTGCTGCACGACTTTGACTACCAGCGCTGGCCTGACCCTCCTGATCATCCGCTCAAGGGAGCCGCCATCCTGAAAGAGCAGGGCTACTCGGACGAGATCATCTATGCGATCAAATCGCACGCCGATTATCTGACCGACTGCCCCCGTGTCTCGCTGCTCGACAAGACGCTGTATGCCTGCGACGAATTGTGCGGGTTCATCACCGCCTGTGCACTCGTTCGTCCCGGCCGACTGGAAGGCCTCACTCCCTCGAGCGTCAAGAAGAAACTGAAGCAGTTGTCGTTCGCCGCCTCGATTCACCGTGAGGACATCACCCGCGGCGCGGCCGATCTGGGAGTCGAACTCGACGAGCACATTGCGTTCTGCATCGCCGCGCTGCAGCCCGTCGCCGCAGATCTGGGGTTGCTGCCGTCCAGCGACCTCTCCTGACTCATTTCCCAATCACGGAGTCTCAATCGGGACCTGAGCCAGCAACCGCAAGTCCGTGTCCCGTTCCGGAGTCGTCCCCGGTTCACGGAAGTGGGAGCGGACGCACACAGATCTCGTGCATTCTTCGCTGGTCCGAAAACGAATTCAGTCTACCCGCGCAACTGCCTTGGTAGACTGGCCGTCAATCGCCCCACAGACGTTCAGAATGCGTTCACTGCAACAGCCCGGACCGAAATTGGGGTTGGCCCAAAATCTTCCGAAAAGTATAAGGCCATTGCCGCAGCTTGCGGCTAGCTTTCGTTATTTACACGCTCGAGCATGGAGGCACCGCGTGGACAAGATTCTAGTGGCTGGGGTCAATTCGGTAGTTGGGGCCAATTTGGCCGAGGCCCTGTCAGAACAGCACTCCGTGGTTGGTGTTTCGTTCGATTCCCGGGTTCAACTTCCTTCCTGCGAAGTGGAAACCGAAACGTCCCGTAAGCCCGCTGCCATTCGCGAACTGCTTGAGCGAGTGCAACCGGGTCGGGTGATTCTTTGCGGTGCAGGTGCCGATTCAAGCTGGGACGAAAGTCGGCGACCCGTTGCCTCCGACCTGGCTCGCGCCAAGGCCTGGATTGATGCAGCCCATGCAACCGGATGTCGCCTGACGCTCATCTCGTCGGATGCCATCTTTACGGGTCCCTGGATGTTTCATGCAGAGAACAGCCATTCGATCTGCCCCAGTCCTGAATCGGTGCTGCTGCAGCAGATTGAACAGCACGCGGCTGCCACCTCTGCGGACTCGCTGATCGTGCGAACCCATGCCATCGGCTGGCAGTCCGGGTCGACTTTCGGCTGGTTAGAGACTCTGCTTCAGGAACTGGAACGAGGCTCGGTCGGCTCGGTCGACTTTGCCCGTCACGGGACACCGATGCTGGCAACGGACCTGGCAGACGTTCTGACCAAGAGCTGGGAGTCGGGTCTGGTCGGCACCCATCACATTGCGGGAGCCGAACGCGTCAGCCCTCGCAAGTTCGCCCTGCGACTGGCGGCTCATTTCCGACTGCCAACGCCTGCATGTCCGATCGCAGGTTCGCTGGCCGACCGGACCGTGGGATTCGGTTGCGGAGAAACGTCGCTGCAGACGCGCAAGATCCGTCGGGCACTCGGCATTCCCATGCCACTGCTGGATGAAAGCCTGGAGCGCCTCTATCAGCAACACCAGAACGGCTATCGGGCTCGTTTGAGTGGCCAGAGCGCTATCCGCCGCGTTGCCTGACGGGGACGCTGGCCAAGTTCTTTTCAGATCGACGAGACGATTTCTGCCGGGTTCAACTGGCGCGTGCGCTCACTCGCCAGTCCTTCAGCAGGCTTTGACCGCCACCACAGGACATCCTTTCCGCCCCGTTGCCGACGTGACAGGTGATGCCCGTCGGCAACCCTCGTGCAGTTCGCGAGCGTTTCAGGCGAACAAAACCCGGTGATTCTGGACCGGGTCTTGAATCGGTGATCCCGGATCAATGAACCTGGAGATCGTCCGCCATTTCCCCCGCGTGATAGCTGGATCGAACAAACGGTCCGCTGGCGACCATCGTGAAGCCCAGTTGCCGCATCTGCTGTCCAATTTCGTCGAATTCTTCGGGCGGAACATATCGTTCAACCGGAAGATGCTCAGGAGTCGGCTGCAGATACTGACCCAGCGTCAGCATGTCGACACCGACATTGCGCAGGTCGGTACAGACTTCGAGCAGTTCGTCACGTGTCTCACCCAGTCCCAGCATGAGACCGCTTTTCGTGACCATCTGGGGTGCTTCGTCCTTGATCTGCTTCAGCAGGTCCAGGGTCCGCTGATACCTGGCATTGCGACGGACCCGATGATACAGCCGAGGGACTGTTTCCGTGTTGTGATTGAAGACGTCAGGCTGTGATTCGATGACGCGATGGATGGCATCACGGTCACCCCGGAAATCGGGCGTCAGCACTTCGACCCGGGCGCCGGTTCGCTCGCGCACGGCCAGCACACATTGATAGAAGTGTTCGGCCCCCCCATCCGGCAGGTCGTCGCGGGTTACCGAGGTGATGACCACGTACTTCAGTCCGAGCCGTTCTGCCGCTTCGGCAACGCGGGCGGGTTCGTCCGCCTGCACTGTTTCGGTCTTCCCCTTGAGCACAGAACAAAAGCCGCACGGACGCGTGCAGACGTTGCCGAGAATCATGAATGTTGCTGTCTTCTGCGACCAGCATTCCGTCTGATTGGGGCACTTGGCGCTTTCACAAACGGTTTCCAGCCGCAAGTCGGCGATGACGTTGGTGGTGAACTGCATTCCCGCCTGCGGCAGCGGACGCTTCAGCCACTTGGGAAGTCGCTGGCGGCCCCGACTGACTTCGGGCTCGTCGTTCGGCAGGATATT
>NZ_DASWWZ010000075.1:0-7627 GCF_036405755.1 Schlesneria sp. | reverse complement strand
TCGGCCGTTCCCAAGAGACCCGCAAGGAGGCTGATGCCGAACAACATCACACCGGCCGACCCGGCTCCATACACAACGAATTTCAGGGCCGCTTCACTGCTTCGGCGGCGACCTTTCAGGAATCCAGTCATGACGTAACTGGGAACGCTAGCCATCTCGATTCCCAGGAAAAGAATCAGCAAGTGATTCGCGCTGGACATCAGCATCATGCCCACCACAGCACCCGACAGCAGCGAGTAGAAGTCAGGAGCGTCCTCGTCGTCAGGAATCCCTGTCAGGACGGTCAGGGCGATCACGAAGACAAGGAAAAAGGTGAGGAACCCACGGAAGAACGTCGAGAACTCATCGTGAACGGCCAGACCTGTGAAAATCTCGACGCCGACCGCTTCACCAACCGTGAATTGCCAGAACTGCGACAAGATGAGAACGAACGCGCCCATCCCTCCCGCCACGGCAAACCAGTGTGTCGGGATGATCTTGTCGAGACTGGTCAGTCGTGCAAGCAGCATCAAGATGATCGAGCCGGAAAGAATCAGTTCCGGCAGGATGATCTTGAGCGAGCGAAGCAGGGAAACCTGCCCGGCAACGTCACCACTCAAAAACTGCTGATATAGAGCTTCAAAATCCATCGGATTCGCTATCAGTAAAGCGGCTTGCGGATGTGGAACAACGAACGCCGGCAACTACTTCCATTGCGATGTCTGCATCGCAGTCACCGCGCCGTACAGCGCCTCGTATGAGGATGCAAGGCTCTCTGTCAGTACCTGAACCGATGCCTGCATCGGATTGAACAGCAGTTGAGGCAGCACGCCAAACAGAATCGCTGTGGCGACAAGCGTGTAACCAATCGCGAGTTCGCGCGGATTCATTTCGACCAGTGCTTCCGGGTGGGGGCCTTTGTACTCAGGACCCAGATAGACCCGTTGCAGCGTCCACAGGATGTAGCCTGCGGTCAGGATCACTCCGCTGGCAGAAATAATCGCCAGCAGGGGGCTGAAGTTCCAGCAGGCCAGGACCGAAAAGACTTCGCCGACAAAGCCGCATAGTCCGGGCAACCCCAGTCCAGCGAAGAAGATGACTGCGGCCAGGCCTGAATAGTGCGGCATAAACTGAGCGATGCCACCAAACTTGTTGATGTCACGGTGATGGACCCGGTCGTAGAGAACTCCGACCATAAAGAACATCCCGGTGGAGGAAATCCCGTGGGCAATCATCTGGAACATCGCCGCATTGATTCCCATTTCCCAGTACGAACGCCCCAGCGTCCGACCGTCGACGATCTTCCAGACCGCGATTCCAATCAGGACATAGCCCATGTGACTGACCGAACTGTAAGCGACGAGCCGCTTGAAGTCGGTTTGAGCCATCGCTGCAAACGCACCGTAAATGATGCTGAAGACGCCCAGCCCGACGAGAAAATACGCGGCATACTGTGCACCATACGGAGCCAGCGGGAACGCGATGCGGATGATTCCGTAGCCCCCCATCTTGAGCAGCACCCCTGCCAGTATCATGGAGATTGGCGTGGGGGCTTCGACGTGGGCATCGGGCAACCAGGTGTGGAAGGGGAACGCGGGCAGCTTAATTGCGAACCCGATGAACAGCATGATGAAGGCGGCGATCTGCATCGTCGTCCCGTACACGGGGGCCTTACCATCGCTGGTTCCTGCGGCGATACGAGCCATTTCCAGCAGGTCGAATGTGCGGTCACTGTTGAAGTAGAACATCAACATGGCGATCAGCATCAGCACAGAGCCGGCCAGGGTGTAGAGAAAAAATTTGATGGCCGCATATTCGCGCCGAGGTCCACCCCAGATCCCGATCAGGAAATACATCGGCAGCAGCATGACTTCCCAGAAGACGTAAAACAGCAGGAAGTCGAGTGCAGTGAAGACACCCATCATGCCGGTTTCCAGTAACAGGAACAGCATCAGGTAGCCTTTGAAATTCTTCTCAATGCTCCAGGAAGCCAGCATTGACAGCAGACAGACAAAGCCCGACAGCACAATCAGGGGCAAGCTGATTCCGTCGACTCCCAAAGTGAAATTTGCGTTCCAGTTGGGGATCCAGGGAACCGAAATCCGGCACTGCATTCCCGACTGGGATGGATCGAACTGCGCCCACAACTGCAGGGTCAATGCGAACGTGAGCGCCGTTCCCAGCACTCCCCAGTATCGCATCGCCTCCTTGGCTTTCGCGTCAAAGCACAGCAGCGGGATCGCCCAGACGGCTGGCAAGAAGACGATACAGGTCAGGATTGTTTCCGAACTCATGATGAATTTCATTCCCTCATTCGTGCATCAACCATTCAGATGGCAGGCAGAATCCAAGATTACTTCGGAATTGTCGTGTACAGGGCACCGAACAACACGATGACGCCAACTGCGATCCACATCACATACTGCCGCAGGTGACCGGTCTGAACGGCCTTCAGCGATGATCCGACTGTGTATGTCATGCTTCCGACGAGATTGACCAGACCATCGATGAACGTCTCATCGAACTTGCGGTCAAGTTTGGACACCATCACTGTCAGGCCGGCAGCTCCGTGCAGAATGGAGTCAAGCACCTTCCGGTCAAAGTTCACGCACCACTTGGCGACGACATGAACGGGGGCAACAAACATCACATCGTACAGCGTGTCGAATCGCCATTTGTTGACCAGGAAGTCATAGACTGAAGAGAATTGCCTGCGAACCTGATCCGGATCAACCGACTTTTTCACGTACAGCAGGTAAGCGAGGCCCATACCGACGAAGGCGGCGACCAAAGCAAGAAACCCCGCCATTGGATGAACGTGGTGGACGTCACTGTCATGCCCGTGATGGCTGGGCAGCGTGACTTGTGATGCTCCTGCGGACACAACGCGAGTCGCGGCCGGGACGGTCTCGCTGTCGGTGATCAATCGATACAGCGGCCCACTCTCGCCGGGCCAGGCACACGCGGCTGCAAGGACTGCCAGGACGATCAGCGGAACGGTCATGATTCGCGGATTCTCATGGCAGTGCTCATAAACATGAGCATCACGAGGTTCGCCCGCGAACGTCATGAACCAGAGGCGGAACATGTAGAATGACGTGATTCCTGCCGTGACTAGAGGCGTGATGAACAGCAGGAAATGGTTTGGATTTAATTCGCTGTAGGCCAATGCGGAAGCGACGATGGCATCCTTGGAGTAAAAGCCCGAGAACCCGATGGCGGTCCCCGGAATTGCCAGCCCCGCAATGGCGATCACGCCGACGAGCATGGTGTAAGCGGTGATCTTCATTTTGTGGCGGAGGCCGCCCATCTTCCGCATATCCTGTTCATGGTGGCAGCCGGCAATCACACTGCCCGAGCACAGGAACATCAGTGACTTGAAGAAGGCATGCGTGACGAGGTGGAACAGTCCTGCTCCCCAGCCCGCGACTCCGATCCCCAGCATCATGTAGCCGAGTTGACTGATCGTGGAATAGGCCAAGACCCGTTTGATGTCCGTTACGACCAGGGCGATGGTGGCTGCGACGAACAGGGTAATGCAGCCGATGTAAGCAATCCCCAGCAGCACTTCAGGAGTAAACACGGGGTAGAATCGGCCTGCCAGATAGACACCGGCGGCGACCATGGTTGCCGAGTGCACGAGCGCGGAAACAGGTGTGGGACCTTCCATCGCGTCGGGGAGCCAGGTGTGGAGCGGGAACTGGGCACTCTTTCCGATGCTGCCCGCAAAAATTCCCAAGCCTGCGGCGACCAGCAGTGAATAACTGATCGTCAACGGCAGTCCGTCTTTCTCTGCGCGGTGGCCATGAGCGTCGCGCAAGTGGACCTGCAGTCCGTCGTCCGAGACGTCGAGCGTTCCGTCGGTTCCACGAACCATTGTGAACAGACCTGCCTCGGCGTGTTCACCTTCACGGCGGTCCCCGAACTGGAATGTCCCGAACGAGGTCCACAGGATCATCATCCCGATCAGAAATCCAAAGTCTCCGACACGGTTCATGATGAACGCTTTGTTGGCTGCGGTGCTCGCCGATTTCCGCTCGATGTAGAAACCGATCAACAGGTAGCTGCACAGACCGACCAGTTCCCAGAAAATAAAGACCTGGAAAATGTTGCCGGCCAGAACCAGACCGAGCATCGAAAAGCAGAACAGCGAGAGATAGGCGAAGAAGCGGTAGAATCGTCCGGGACGACTGAAGTGGCCTCCGTTGTGAAGGTGGACTTCATGGTCTTCGTATTCTTCGGTCAGCTCTTCCTGCATGTAGCCGATTGCAAACAGATGAATGCACGTCGCGATGAAGGTCACCATCGTGAACATGACCAGCGTCAGACTGTCGATATACCAGTCGAGCGAGATCCGTAGTCCACTGAAACGAGCCAGTTCATAGTAGGTTCCGGAGAAGTACTTCGGAGCAGCGGGAGTCGGGTGAGCCCCCCCAGCGTGATCGTCCGCCGCATGGGTGTCTGCATGCACAGCCTCAGCGTGCGCCTTGGCATCGTCGTGGTGGGGGGCCGAGCTGTCATGGTGTTCGGCGTCGTGCGACGCCACATGAGCATGATGTTCGGGCTCTGACAAGGCCGCCCAGTGTGTCTGGTTGCCCCAATAGATCAATGCGGAAAGGCTGCAGAGAAAACCGATCCCGATACACGCCACGGCCGTGTAGGCGGCACCTTGATGGAGTCGATGTGACCATCTGAGCCAGTAGATCTCGACGACGAAGCCGACAAGTGGCAGGAGCCATGCCACCGTCAGCAGATACATCAATACTTCACCAGTCTCAGTCATAATTCCATCACTGAATATGTGGGCTGGACACAGACTGATTCGTCCGTGGTTTCTGATCTCTCTTTATTTCAGCCGGTGCACGTTACTTGCGGCGATTCATTTCGCAAGTGACGGGCAGAGTTCACCTGGAAGGTCGCTATCCCTGCAGCTCGTTTCCTCGGTCCACATCGATTGTCAAATGGTTGTTATAGAAGTTGAGAGCGATCGCGAGTGCCACTGCCGCCTCGGCAGCTGCCAGAACGATGACGAAGAGTGCCGTTGCCTGCCCATCCAGGCCCAGTGGGGTATAGCGTGAGAAGGCGACGAAATTGACATTCGCGCCATTCAGCACCAGTTCGACCCCCATCAGGATCCCGATGCCGTTTCGCTTTGTCGCCATGCAGACAACGCCGCAGACGAATAACACTGCACCTACCATCAGGTAGGCATTCAGGCCAATTTCACCCATGATCGAATTTCACTTTCCAGACTGACGGTGGCTGTGAGCAGCGAGCGCCATTATTCCAGACTGACAGCTTCTTCCGACACGGCGCGTCGTTTTGCCCGCGCGAGGTATGCAGCTCCAATCAAGACGACAAGCAGATGAACGGAAACAATTTCAAATGGCAGAAAATATCCAGGGGCCAACCCCTGTGCTCCTCCTACGGCAAGGTTTCGATCCACACGCATTCCCAGGAAGCTCATCCCCAACTGCCGAATCGTTCGCCCCTGCTGCACGCGTGCTTCCAGATCTGCTTTCGCCTGTGTTGATCCGGTATTAACGAGTACCTCTTCGGCGTGTGCACCGAGCGTCAGGTCGGCGAGAACAGGTGCTGCCGGGATGGTCGGTGATCGGGCAGTGATATCGGCCCAATCGACATACCCGATTGAAGAGATCAGGACGAAGAGCAGCAGGACTCCCACTGCGGCACCCATGATGCCTTCCGCCGGTGAAGTCTTGATCGTGGAATAGGGTCCACTGGCAGTCAGCATCACACCGAAGACCAGCAGGACGACTGTACCACCGACATAGATCAGTAGCTGGGCAGCTCCGAGAAAATCGGCATGGAGCAGAAAGAAAAGTGCCGCGACGGAACCAAGAGATACAACCAGCCAGAACGCCATTCGAACCACGTTCTGTGATGCGGCGACAGCAATCGCGCCACCACAGGCAAGAAAGGCGAATGTGTAGAACAGAAGTTGTTCAATCATTGTGGTCCCCCCTTGCCCTCTGACGCGACGTGAATGCCAGTGGCTGTTGAACGGAGGACCGCTTTTTCACCGAGTGGTGCACCAGCCAGAATCGGACGTGAAAAGACAGTGGTGAGTGTCAGTGGCCACAGAACGGCCATCAGAAAGAGAAAGCAACTGATCGGGACGAGGTACTTGAGGCAGGTGGTCATCACCTGATCGATTCTCAGGCGAGGCAACGTCCACCGAACCCAGATCTGCACAAAGACCAGCAGACAGGCTTTCGTAATCAGGACGATCGCGCCGAACAGATTTGCAATGTACGTCCCGATCGAAAAGCCTGAAATCCAGCCACTTCCCGTACCACGCAACCCGTCGAACAGGCTGTCGATCATCAGACCGTCGTGCCAGCCTCCCAGAAACAGAATTGCCGCCACGGCGCTGACGGCAAACATGCTCGAATATTCGGCGAGAAAGAAGATCGACCACCGGAAGCCGCTGTACTCGGTATGGAAACCGGCGACCAGTTCGCTTTCGGCTTCGGCAAGATCGAAGGGGGCTCGTTTGACGCTAGCTGTTGCCACTGTGAAGTAGGCGAAGAAGGCCAGAAAGGTGAAGGGGTCATGAAACAGAAACCAGTTCCAGAAGCCGCCCGACTGCAACCGGCCGATCACCTGGAAGTTCAGCGATCCGGCGATCATCAGCGGTATCAAGGCACAGATCGCGAGTGGGATTTCATAGCTCACCATTTGAGCCGCTTCGCGCATTGCGCCGAAAAGTGCCCATTTCGAACCGCTCGAATATCCCGCGAGAATAATCCCGAGGACTTCGAGTGACATAAGTGCCAGGATCAAAAAGGCTCCACATTCTGCTGCAACGGCGACCCAGCCGTCGGAGATGGGCAGAACCATGAACGCACCGAAGGAGGCGATCGTCGCGAGATAGGGTGCCATGCGGAAAACGAGGTTGTCGGCATCCTTGGGAACAAGGTCTTCCTTCTGGATCAACTTGATGCCGTCTGCAATCGTTTGCAGCCAGCCGAAACTGCCACCGACACGTGTGGGGCCCAGGCGGTCTTGAATACGACCGGCGACTTTTCGTTCGAGCCAGATGTAGAAGACGGGAAGTCCACCGAACAACCCCAGAAGCAGGGAGGCGTGGATGACTGCTGCCAAGAGGAAAGCAACAAGAAGAAGTGTCTCTGAATCAGCGGGAATTTTCGCCGTAGACGAGATTACCCTGACCAGGAAGTCCTGCAACGTGATTGAGGCCAGCAAGCCATGCATGGGTTGTGTCCATTCGGAATCGAGCCCGCCCACATGATGGGAGGCGGCAGGGAGCGGGCCAACTATGCCAGATGGATTTCACCCTTTCAAGCGAGCCGAACATCTTTCGCTACCATTCCCACGAATGGGAAGTCATTTGACTCCACGGACCTTGGTAACCTTTTCTCAAAGCGCCGCGTCATAACCGCAGCAGGTCATTCATCTCCAATTGTCTGCCTCGTCTGGGGTAGACGAAGGGCGACTGCCGGGGTTCAATCATTCAGGTTCCTTCGCGACTGTGCTTGATTTCAGGCGTGACTGTTCGATATTGTCGGTTTTGGAATCCGTTCCAAAGTGACTCGATGAACCGTTTTTGACCGTTCAGATTGGCGAGGTTTTGATGGCGAAGAAAAAAGCCACGGGAGGGCTT
>NZ_DASWWZ010000074.1:0-7455 GCF_036405755.1 Schlesneria sp. | reverse complement strand
GGTCTCTCTCCGCTCGTGGGCTGCACTCTTATAGACTCGCGTCGCCTGGAGTCTCCCGTCGTCCTGCCCTTGGCCGTGTCGGCGTTGAGTTACGCGTCCTTCAGGTAGTCTCCGATTATGACCGTCACGTTGTCACGGCCTCCTGCGGCAAGTGCTGCATCGATCAGTTGCTGGCAAGATTCCTGGGTTGAGCAGTTTCTCGCCATGATCTGGGAAATGTGAGAGTCACTGGCCATGTCAGTCAGGCCGTCGGTGCAAAGGAGTAAGCGGTCGCCATCCTCAAGCTCGATGTGCGAAGTCTCGACGTCGAGCTGATTAAGGTTTCCCCCGAGGCAACTGACGAGAGTGTTCCGGAATCGCCTGGCGGCTTCGTCGATGGAGTTGATGAGTCCGGCTGCGAGCATGGATTCCGCGAGTGTCTGGTCTTTGGTCAGCCTGTGCAGTTTGCCATCGCGAAACAGATAAGCACGCGAATCCCCCACGTGGAAGATGAACGCGTCCCAACCCACTGTCAAAGCCCCGGTCAGGGTGGTTCCCATGCCGCGGTACTCACCCTGGGCACGGGCTTCATCCTGGATTCGCTGGTGGATGAGATGCATATAGACGTTGATGGCTTCTTGCAATTCTGCCCGTTCGGCTTGAGAAAGGTTGAAGTGCCACTTGAAGGCTTTGCCAGTCAGCTCCCAGCACGTTTGCAGAGCGAGCATGCTGGCCAGCTCGCCGAACGCGGCGCCTCCGATACCGTCGGCAACCGCGAGGGAATAAGCTTCATCGCTATTCCCTTGATAGGCGTCGTTGGGCATGTTGGTCAGCAGGACGTCACGACCACGGTATCGCCGCACAACTGAGTAATGGTCTTCATTGTTCGTTCGGAGCAATCCGCGATGGGACAGGGCGCCGAACTCTGTTTTCACCCGAACCGCCTCGTCACCAAAGTACTTGGTCGCAAGTTCGTCGTAGTCGGGCTTCGCCGGGCGAAACCATTGCGTGTCCTCGATTCGCGAAGTTGCCACGACTATGTCCTTTCTGCCGCGAGATGTGACTGCCGGAGTTTTATCTCTATTGTAGACATCCCGGTTCATGAACGTCTGTGTACATCTTGTTATCTTTTCGAGGTGACCGAGTCGCTGCGGGTCGGATGATTTCAGCGCCAGTTCGTCCTGAGCCGGCTGTCAGCGCTGCCTGAAGCGCTTTCGTAGAGGTCAGCTTGGAGCGATCCTCGTCCCCTCCAGACAGTTGCAGCGAGTGAAACCTCGTGAGAATGAAGGAGCAATCATTGTTCCGTCGCCCGAAAGCCTCTCGGGAATTGAAGGAATGAGCCGGAGAAATTGGCTTCAGAGAGTGGCAGCCACGTTGCGGGATCTATAAATTCTCCGTAATTCTGCAGCGAATCGCCGATTCGTACCCGATCAAGCGCATTCGGGTCCCTGAATTGGGCTCTGCCGGTGAATTACGGGATGTCTTCGCTTCCCTCACCCTCGCTGCGTTGCTACACTTTCTCCCCGGCTCTCGCCTTGGTACGTACCGGTACAGGCTGAAGTGCGAACATTTCTCAAAACATCCGATGGGAGGATTGTGTGGTTAAGTTGCGGTTGCGGGACAATGAGGGAATCAATGACGCGGTGAAGCGGTTTCGTAAATTGGTCGAGCATGCGGGCATCAAGAAAGAGATGCGCCGACGTGAATTTTACGAAAAGCCAAGCGAAACCCGCCGTCGTGCCCGTCGTCGCGCCGAACGTCGTTCACGGATTCAGCGAATGGTCGGTGGGGGCAGCCCTTCCGCACCAGCCGGTAAGCCAGATCGATAAGTTCGAGAGTTTACAGCAGTTCTGGAAATGTTCAGCACTCGACCAGCCGTTCTTCGGAATTGATGCTGGAGCAGGGAACGGTACAACGTCGTCTTAGCGGTTTCACGCACGTGCTTCAGGCGCGGCGTGGCCGCTGCGGCTGGAACAGCCTGGATTTTGATCACGCCTGGCTGTTTATTCCTGGAACGCAGTTCTTCGTCCCTGCGATGTTATGCACTTTGAAGCGATGATGCAGCAACGGGGCAGTGGGGTCTGCTCTGTGGCATTGTTTGTCTCATGCGGTGCTCGCACGTGCCGTGAGTTTGGAAGACCTTCTCTTCGGTCGTCCCCGGCACCGATTTGCGATTTGCCGAGGCAATTCGATCGGTTTTGCCCTCTTCTCTTCCTCTCAAGCTTCGTTCATCTCAGCGGGGCCCCTGTGTTGATTTGGCCTGGCGATAGTCCCCGGAAATCGAAAAACGGGCATGCTGAGTCGCTCCATCGCTCATGTATGACGGCGAGACGGAACTGACTCTCTGCAGCCGGAACGACGCAGATCCCTGGCGGCAAAAGTGAACTCGCCACAAATTCGGCTTTCGGCTATTTCTACCGCTGTCACGCCACCTGGCTGAGTGACACTGCGAGGCAATACGCGAGAAGCACGAGTGTCGACATCATTGACTGCCGCGGAAGCTGGTCCTGCGACTCCGACTTTCGTTCACTGGATTGGACGGAAGACGCTCGACCTGTTCATTGCCATCGGCGATCTGGTGACCTTCACCTGGCAGCTTTGGGGTTTTCTGTTTGCACGACTTCCGCGCGGTCGCGTGCTCTGGCCGATCTTTTACGAAGTGGGCGTTCGAAGCGTCCCGGTTGTCTGCATTACGGGGTTGTTCATCGGGATGGTGCTGGCGGTGCAATCCTATGATACCTTGAGTCAGCTTCACTTCGAGATTCACATCGGTTCCGTCATTAACGGGACTCTGGTGAAGGAACTGGGGCCGGTGCTGGCGGCCGTGATGCTGGCAGGGCGAGTCGGAAGCTCCATCGCTGCGGAGATCGGCACGATGAAAGTCAGCGAGCAGATCGATGCTCTGAAAGCCCTCGGAGCGGACCCTGTGGCGTATCTGGTGGTTCCTCGCTTTCTGGCCTGCTTCTTAATGATCCCGGCGCTCACCATGGTGGCAGAAGGGGTGGGAATTTTCGGGGGCTGGTTTGTGAGCACCCAGGTTTATGGGGTCAGCGGTCATCACTTCTGGGATTTCTCAGATCGATTCGTCAGCGGTTTTGATGTGATTACCGGGGTTGTGAAGAGCATGAGTTTCGGGGCGGCGATCGCCATCGTTGCCTGTCACCGGGGTTTTCGTTGTGGATCCGGGGCAGAAGGTGTCGGCCGCGCTGCCACGGAAGCCTTTGTCATGTCATTTATCGCGATCCTGGCACTCGATCTGGTACTGGCGCTGACCACAATTCAGCTCGTGAAGACCTTGGAAATGCTTGGAGTTCCGGTCACCTAGTTCCGGACAGGCCCTCAGGCATGATGCTCACTTACTGGAATGGATGTCAGCGATTGTGATGGATCACGAACAGTCAACTCAGCTCGAAACCTCGTCGAACCGCGACCCGGCGGACCATGCCGCGTCGCTTCCCTCGCTACCGGGGTTACAGGTCACCGAGAGACTCTCCGCCAATTCACAACTCCCGCCAACTCCATCGTTGGCTCAGGCATCCCACCGACCGATGACGACTGGTTCTCGCGCGAGCCGTCCGGCAGCGGCAACGGCCCGGGGCAGCACACTGGCGATGGAACTTCGCAACGTGTCTCAGTCGTTCGGAACTCAACAGGTCCTCCGCAACATCTCGCTGGAAGTACGACGAGGGGAAACACTGGTCCTCATCGGTGAGAGCGGTTGCGGAAAGAGTGTCACCACAAAACTGCTGGCGGGGTTGCTGAACCCGACGCAGGGAGATGTCTTGTGGGATGGCCGACCCGTGAGTGACCGCAGTCCTGCTGAGCGGCGACGTGATCGACTGCGACTGGGGTATTTGTTTCAGGGAGCGGCTCTCTTCGACAGCATGAACGTGTTCGAGAACATCGCTTTCGGCCTGCGTGAAAATACGATGCTGAACGAATCGCAAATTCGTGACATCGTCCATGAGCGGCTGCGGGAAGTGGGACTGCCCGAGAGTACGGCACGGAAGCAACCGTCTGATCTCTCGGGGGGAATGAAAAAGCGAGTCGGGCTGGCGCGTGCTCTGGCGATGTCGCCTGACATTGTCTTTTATGATGAGCCGACAACGGGATTGGATCCCGTGATGAGCGAGGTCATCAACGAACTCATCGAGCAGACGCAGGCCCGCCGTCAGGTCACCAGTGTGGTGGTGACACATGACATGAAAACCGTTAGCCGTGTCGCTGATCGCGTCGTCATGTTCTACCCGCTGGCCCGGTTGGGAGCGGGGGAGTCACAACTGGTGTTTGAAGGTACGCAGGAAGACGTCTTTGAGTGCGAGGATCCCCGCGTCGCTCGATTCGTGCGAGGTGAACTCGATCCGCGCCGGAATGCGGGGTAATCCCGATCCGTCTCAGCAGATCTATGCAGTGACTGTCGTTTAAGAAGGAAAATCATGGCCACGGAACGGCAACTCCAGTTTCGAGTCGGTGTGCTGGTCACGGTCGCTCTCTCGATTTGTATTGGACTGGTGGTCTGCTTTGGTGATGTGCAGCATCTCTGGAAGAAGAGCTACCCTCTGGTCGTCCAACTCGACAGCGGCACGGGACTCTACCCCACTGCGCCCGTCCTGTTATGCGGCCTGAATATCGGTACGGTCAAACAGGTTGAACTCGATAAACAGGGGCGGGGCGTCAACGTCATCGTCGACATTCAGGAGGGGATCGATTTCCCCAAAGACACCCGCGCCGTCGTGACCAGGTCTCTGCTGGGGGAGTCGGCAATTGAATTCGTTCGAGGAACGGACTCGGAAATCCTGAAGCCCGGCAGCCGACTGCAAGGGCAGACTGCCGTCGACCCACTGGTGATGGTACAGCGACTGGAGGCGAGAACGACCGATTCGCTCAGTGCCTTCAGCGAAACCAGCCAGGAATGGCGGAACGTAGCCCGGAATCTGAATCAATTGATGGAGACGCGGCGAGGTAACCTGACGGAAATCGTCGAGAACGCGGCGGAGTCACTGCACCAGTTCACGGCGACGATGAAGACTGCGAACCAGTTGATCGCGACCATCAACAAGGTGGCGGCTGACCCCGCCTCACAGCAGGCGGTCAGGGAAACATTGACCGGTCTGCCGAAGCTCGTCACAACCACGAAAGCCACGGTGGATGAGACGCGGCTGGCAGTGGCGTCAAGTCGTCAGATGATCGACAGTCTCAACCGGAACCTCGTGAATCTCTCTCAGGTAACAGAACCCCTCGGGCAACGTGGCGACGAAGTGGTGTCCAAGGTCGATAGTGTCTTGGGGAAGATGGACGCATTCCTGACGGAACTGAATCACTTCGCCAAGGAGGTGAATCAGCAGGACGGGACGCTGCACAAATTTATCGCTGATCCCACGCTGCACAATCAATTGGTTCGCTCAACCGAGTCTGCCAATGTCCTGCTCAAGAACCTGGACCCGATTCTCAGGGATCTGCGTGAGTTCAGCGATAAGATCGCGAGGAACCCGGAAGTTCTGGGACTGGGTGGAGCGGTCCGTCCCAGTAAAGGTCTGAAAGACGCCGAAATGAGATCCCAAACTCACAATGGAGTTTCTCCCAAGACCATCGTCCGCGGGAATAACCCCGAATAAACTCACTGCACTGGCCGTCGACTGACCGCTGATCAGGGGCGCGATGGCCGTCGGATTACTCCGTGAAGCGCTGTGACGCAAAAAGAAAACGCCCCTGTTCAACGTCCGTCGCGGAGGGGGCAAACACAGTTCTGCGAAGAACGTTCGCGCTTGATCTCCACGGATGGCACCGCCGTCGCGGTGGAGAGGGTGCTATTGCCAGTCCCTCATCGGAATTATTTGGTTGAGGTGGTTGCGGCTTCTGCGGGAGTGATCGCGACACCGGAACGGTCGCAGACGCGAACCTGGAATGTCCAAGCCTGAGCCCAGTCATCGGTTTGTTCGTTCTGGCAGATTTTCAGCAGGATCGTGTTCGGACCTGGCTTCAGTTTTGCGCTGACCTTGTACTGGTCCAGGAACGAACCCCGGTGGTATTCTTCGTGCCCAAAGATCTGCACGCCATTGACCCAGATTTTCCAGGCATTGGGAGTTCCGAGACGGAATTCCACGTCCCGTGCTGCATCGGAAACAAAGGTGGTTGTCGCGTAGGTTACCGCGCCTTTGAAGGGTTCCGTTTTCTTGGCGATATCGAAGATCCCGTACTCATCGTCCGTTGAGTATTCTTTCCACTCAACCTCGCCCATTTTCCCCACGTATTTGGCTTTGAGGTTCAATTCGCGTTCGGGTGGATAGGCGATATTGAAGCCTTTCTTGTCGGTGTTATCGAACGGACCAATCAGAGACCACTTTGTCAGAAAACCGAAGTGTTTTTGCAGATCAACCGTCTCGCCAAGTTCCCGCAGCGGTTTCACGATCTCTTTCACCTGATCATCGTCGATCGCGCCGGAGAGTGCGCTGGTCAGCAGTTTCCGTTCGGTCTCTTTGTCGTCCTGTTCATGTGCTTTGGTGGCTTGTGCCATTAATCGAGCGACAGCATCGCGCCGAAACTCGGAACTGGTGTCCTGCAGCATTCCCGGAATTAACCGATCAGATGCGGTGGCATCGACCTTCAGCAGCCATTCATACGCAAGTCGACGAGCTTCGGGGGAACGAGCGGTGTCTTTGACGAAGCTTTCGAGAGACTTAGCGGGAAGGTTTCCCGTGGTCTTCAGTGTTCGATCGGCGATGGTGTCGACGGCGGATCGAAGCCAGTTTACGGCAAGCGGATTGGCATCTTCGAAGTTTTTGAGGATGACGGGCAACGCGTCGGTCGGCGCCTGCGACAGTTCTTTGACGGCGGCGATCGCTGCGGAATGACGGGCTCCTTCCGGACCGACGGACTTGATCGCTTTGATATTTTCTTCGATCGATGCGGCATTCGCCTGCAGAGCGGGGGCCAAGGAAACTGCAAAGCATGCAATGAAGACTGTCCAACTCCAGGCTCTTGACCGCATCGATGGCTCTCCCGCAGCAGTTCGTTCTCGTGAAAACTCTCTTTATCTGGGCTGACCAGCTTCAGATGAGAATTGACACGAATTCTACCCGTAGCGCGGGACAAAAGACTACTGTCTCATGCTGGTTGCGCCGGAGCGGCCGTGTGGATAGGATTGTGCCCGGGCGGATGACAACGTTGCTGCTGCCAGGTTTTTGTGGGCACGATCGATGAACGGATCGTTGTCGCGTCGATGCTGAATTTCCGGGCTGCCGTCAATCAATGGACTAATCCTTTACAGGAAGCACCTATGAACCCTTTGCGCGATGCGAGGCACAGGTTGAAGAGTCACTTGAACGTAGTGCGATTGCTGACGGCAGCAGTTCTCGGTCTGGCGGTCGCCGGTACGGCTCCGAATCTTCTCGCGTCCCCGCCCAGCATCGTCGTCGACACTCCGATGCATCCTCCCTACTGGGCTCTTTTGGAGCGTGAACTGCTCAGACAGAATGC
>NZ_DASWWZ010000073.1:0-8929 GCF_036405755.1 Schlesneria sp. | reverse complement strand
ACGGGACGGCTGCAGATTGTGATGGAAGCCCCCATGTTTGACATCACCCAGCAATATGTCGAAATGGGGGTGGGTGTCGGGCTGATGCACATCAAAGTCCCTCCCAAGGCACTCGATCATCTTCACGCGCGCGAAATGCACGAGTCTCAAACGCCGTTATCCATCGCAATGGTCGTACGCCGCCACGGAAACCTGCCCCAAACCGTTCTCGACTTCCAGCAGATCGTCCGGAAAACGTTTGCCCGAAACGATCACCCTTAAAAGCCGTCAGCCTCCCGGAATGCTGGCGTGGGCGATCACCGACAACCTGTCCTGCATCCTCACGGCCCTGCGCGACCTTCTTGCGTCACCCCGTTCGTGTCGCTGACAAAGTAATCCCGCTACGATCTGAAAAGCCTTGGCCCAAGTTCCTCTGCGTCCGCGGACTCTTCGAGAAGGGGCTGAGCCTGGCGAAATGACTGGAGAGAGCGGCGATGCAGGAATTTACACGGCAACAGAATCCGAAGTTTCTGGCGTTCAAGGAGGAAGCGGCCCGTGCGCTCGCCGTAACTCCGACACTGACCCGTCTCGACTGCCTCAATCCCGTTAAAGCGGTCGCGCACACCTTCGACACATCACCCGTGGGCATTGGAGCGGACGCCGCCTGGGAAGCTTACCTTGGTCACTCGGTTGAGCACCGCATCCATACACGCGGCGTGCGTGACTCTCTTTTTGTTCTGTTTGAATGGATGGCCGCACATGGTCGCTCGGTGGCCATGCCGTCGGATGTATACCCGGTTTACAGACAAATTGCAGATAAGGCCGGCATCCGTTTCACGACCTACCCTACCTTGCCCCTTTTCGATATCACGTCCGCCCTCGCGTCGGCTGCCGACGGTTGCCTGCTGTTGACAGCCCCCCTCTCGCCCCTCGGGCGCGACCTGACGGATACGGAAGTTACAATCATTGAGGAATGGCTCTGCGAACACCCCGAACGATTTCTGATTCTCGACCGCGTCTACGACTACGGCGGTGGGACGGATCTCCGGCGGTTAATAGCGACCAATCAGGTTGCCCTCTGCTGGTCTCTCTCAAAGTCATTCCTGTCACCCCTTGTGATGGGATTCACCGCAGTCCCTCGACAACTGACCCACCTGCATGGGCAAGAGCCGCAGCTTGAAGTGGCGGCCGCCATTCTCACGAGGCATTGTGACTTCCCTGCAGAACAGACTTCCATCTTCCGGTATCGCTGGCAAAAGCTCACACCGCTCTTGTCGTCGCTCGACCCGACCTGGCTGCCGCCGAGAACCGGATATCTCTCCGTGCTGCGGGTCCCCCATTCTGACTTACTCGCGCGCGGGATCCTCGCCGTGCCTGGTCCGATCTACGAAGCAGACGACGAGATTTCTGTTGTCTCGTGCCTGCACGAAACCGTGGCTTTCGACGACATGAAAACGGTGATCCGATTCCACGCGACTGTGCTCTCCAACTTCGCCCGAGGCTACGACAAGTATGCTCGTACCTACGACAAGAACGGCATTCCCGAGTCACGTTTTCCGAACCAGTTTCACCTTTTGAAAGAGGCAGACCTGGGAATAGGAATCGCCAAGGCCAACCAGTTACGGGACAAGCTCGGTGGTGGTCGAATCATTGTCCTGCGGACGTGCGTGACCAATCATGCCCTGCGGCCGAACGAGCGAACCGGACTGGGTGATTGGGTCCCCGGCAGTCGGATTGAGGTGGATGGCGTTTATGATGAGCGACTCAATCCACTGGAGATCGAGGACGTCTACGCCGACTCGCTCGAGGCGCACGGCGGCTTGCGACCGTGGTCCAGCGTCGTCCCAAGATCACTGTCTGTCCTGCCGATCGCGAGCGCCTGCCAGGCGAAGTGTGCGTTCTGTTTTTCACACTCGTCGGTTTCGCTGGATCAGACGCAGGGACTGCTGACGATACCCATAGTCGAGGAGATGTCCGCGCGGGCTGCAGCAGCGGGTGCATCCCGGTTTGTTATCACCGGGGGTGGGGAACCGACACTGCTCGCTTCCGGTAAGCTGCTGGATCTGATCCGAGTTGGTGCCCGTCATTTTTCCAAAGTCGTGCTGATCACGAACGGACTGCTTCTCGGAAATTCCTCCGAAGAAGAACGACTGCGCACCTTACGAGAATACCACGACGCAGGACTGGATGTCTTATCCGTTTCTCGGCACGATGCCGATCACAATTCTGCCATCATGGGGGTTGAAACCTGCTCGGAGCGTATCGCAACGTCGATCCGTGACGTAGAGGGACTCACTCTTCGCTGGGTCTGCGTGCTTCAGAAGCAGGGGGTAGGGAACGGAGCACGGTTACGGCGCTACCTTGACTGGGTAACGGAAACGGGAGCCGACGAAGTCTGCTTCAAAGAGCTGTACGTCGCTGTATCGAAGGAGTCGATCTACTCGCACACGGACTACAATTCCTGGAGTCGCGACCAGCAGGTTCCAATGAGCCTTGTGACTCGCTTCCTGGAGCAGCAAGGGGCCGCGCCGCAGGGCAAGTTGCCGTGGGGAGCCCCAATCTATCGCCTGCTCTGGAAGGGTCGATCGATCAGAGTCGCAGTCTACACAGAACCCAGCGTCTTCTGGGAAAGAAGTAACGGGATCTGCCGAAGCTGGAATTTAATGGCGGACGGAAGATGCCTGGCCAATCTAGAGACCGCTTCGAGCCTGGTCGTGTAGCGGGCTGCAATTTTCAAAGACCGGCCCCTCGCCTGGAGGGCCATATTGAACGATCGGGCGGTCAAAAAGAGCGACTTTCGCTGGTGTCGAAAGCGACTCTTTCATCTGCCGGTTTCTAGAATCCGATGTTCTCTGATAGTGTATGGAGGTAAACTGAATCCCGTCAGGGTGCTGGCCGGCGCAACCGGAATCCGATGATGAAGAGTTTCTGTCACTGAAGCAGAAATCACTTGAAGGGCTCATGCATGATTCACCGACGTGACGCAATGCTGCGGATGGGAATGGCCGCTGGTGGTGCGCTGACACTTCCGGGATTGCTGGCTCATGAAAAGGCGCAGGCCAGCCAATCACCTTCCCCCTCCGCTCGATCCTGTATTTTCCTGTTCATGTGGGGCGGTCAGCCTCAACAGGATATGTGGGATATGAAGCCCGACGCCCCTTCAGGCGTGCGAAGCCCGTTCCAGCCGATCCCGACCGTGACACCGGGAATCTTTCTCGGCGATCAGTTGCCGAATACAGCGCGGCACGCGGACAAGTTTTCGATCGTCCGCTCAATCAACCATACCGCGACGGATCACGGCGTTTCGGTCTTTCATGCGATGACCGGTCGCGCGATGGTTCCTCCCCGCACATTCCCCGCGAATGACCGCCGTCGCACCGACTTTCCTTCCATCGGTTCGATGTTTTCGTACTTGGGCGAAAAGTCTGCAATTCCCGCCAGCTTCTCGATCCCTCGACCCGTCGCTCATGACGGGCTGCGCTATGCGGGGACGCACGCAGGCTTTCTCGGATCACTTCACGACCCGGTCGAACTTGGCCAGGTCTACAACCACGTCGAAGTCGGCCCACGGCTCGACGAAGCCAAGTCGGCGATCCCCCTGACGCTGCCCGATGATATTTCCGTTGCCCGCCTGCAGGCCCGTACCGGTCTGCTGAAGCTGCTGGAGCAGCAAGACCGGGCCATGCAGCAAAATAGCGGGATGCGAGCTTACGGCGGTGTCTACGAAGACGCCTACCGTCTGCTGAACTCGACGGCGGTGAAACAGGCACTCGATCTGGAACGTGTCCCCGCCGCGACCCGCGATCGCTATGGACGCAATGAGTACGGTGAAAGCTTCCTCACCGCCCGGCGACTTGTCGAAGCGGGTGTCCGCATGGTGACCGTCAACTGGATGTTCATTACCCCCGCCGCCAAAGTCTATAACGTCTGGGACGCACACGGTGGCCTGGGTGACCTGGAATACGGCGCGACCGGCTATGGGATGCTGAAAGCGCATTACTGCCTTCCCGCCTTCGATAAAGCCTATGCGGCCCTGCTGGATGATCTGTCCGAAAGCGGCCTGCTCGACGAAACCCTCGTTTCATGCGTGGGCGAATTCGGCCGCACCCCTCAGATTAACGGCGCGAATGGCCGAGACCACTGGCCGTTCTGCTATTCCGGAGTGCTGGCTGGAGGGGGTATCAAAGGGGGAACGATCTACGGGGCTAGCGATAAGGTCGCAGCTTATGTCAAAGAAAATCCGGTGACTCCCGGTGACTACCTGGCCACGGTCTGCCAAGCGTGTGGTCTGGACCCCGCCCGCGAAGTCCACGATCTCGAAGGCCGCCCCTTCAAAATCTGCGACGGCGAACCGATCACCGACATCCTGAGCTGACGTCGGTTGAGAACAGGATTCTTAAAACTGGGCTGACGGCTGGATGAATTGCTCATCCAACCGGTCTCGCGCCACCGCAATCCCGAAAGGCCCCAGGTTTGAACATCACCGTCGCTGTGAGTTCAAACCGTTATGAGTTCAAACCCGGGTAACGGAAGCGAGTCGGCAGCCCTGTCCGGAATTGACCGACAGGGCTGCGAGAGTCTGGCATTACTTGTCCGACTGCCGCCGTAGCGAACTGAGAGGAACCTCGAAGCTGAACTGGTGCTCGCTGCGGGCGGGCACAATCTTGGTCCCTTCGCACAGTTCTTCCGTTGTCGGGTTGAATGTCATCGCCTCAACCCGATTTTCGGTTGGAAGAAATCGATAGAGTCGCAACCAGCCACTGCCATAGTCCTGTAACAGCTCATGCACCACGTTGCCATGGTCTCCGGCCGTTGCCGCCCGAAAAGCCTGCGTTCGACTCTGGTCTCCCGAAAAAACCGCCACCAGATTGGCGTGCTTGCGATAGCACTTCTCCCAGATCTGCTGCGGTGAGTTCCCCCGCTGGCCGTGAATCTTGCTCCACAGCATACGGCCCTTCTCCGCCGTGAAGTAATCTTCGTCTTTCTTCGGCTTGTCGCGTGGTCCCCAGCCCATGTGACACGTGATCAGAGCACGACGATCGGCGTATTTCTCGAGCACGCTGTCGGCCCAGGCCAGCACGTCGTCGGGTGCATTGCACTCCAGGTGCAGGAACACCCAATCGATTCCTCCCGCCGTGAACAACTGAAAACTGTTGGCGTTGTTGCCAGAGATTTGAGGCCCCTGCTCGTTGCCCGAGTAACAGCCGCCGTACCAGTCAAAACCTTCGAATCGCGATTTTGGGAAGAACTGCTGGAAGAGAGTCGAATCCCCGGCACTGGTCATGTCATGATTGCCGACAGAGATTCCGTACGGAACTTTACCATGAATCACATCCATGCAGTCCCGGGCAACCTGCCATTGGCGGGGCTCGTCGATATCGACAATGTCTCCGACGTGACTGACAAAGACAATCTTCTGCTTCTCAAGATTTGCCGCGATCCAGTTGGTATGAGCCCGGAAGATAGAGTTCGTGACGGGGTCCGAATTGGCTTTGGTTCCCTTCGTCCCTTCCCCCTTGTAAGCCTGAGTGTCGGGAATCAGAACGATACTGAAAGAACCGGCCGGCGCCGCTGGCAGAGGTTCTGCCGCAATGGCTGCCGCCCCATTCCCTTGAACCAGTCCAAGACTGAGCAGGGCCATTCGGCAAAGACGGCTGAGTGATTGATGCATAAGGATAGCCCAGTTCAGTTTGCAGGAAGTTTTGGTTGTTCAATCCCGGAAGCGGGAATGGTCAATTCCAGGGTAAGCTCATTAGGACCTCGATCTTCCACGGTGGCAGTCAAGCCGCTCTTCGCCGGATCTCGGTACATGGCGGGAAGATAGTGAGTCTCAGTCACAGACCCGTTGGGATGTTCGATCACGATAAAGTTGGACGCGATTATCTTGTAGCTGCCGGGAACAGCTCCATCGTTGGCAGCGAAGGTCTGCAATTGAAACCGCCCCTCCGCATCGGTCACCCCTGCTGCGGCATACTGGTGGTCGTCCGGAGAGAAAACAACCCTCGTCCCTTCGAGGGGTTCACCGTCAACCAGCACATAGCCTGTCACAGGAACCGGTCGGGGCCGACCGTCACGTGAACCACTGCAACCGGTCAGCAGCAGTACTCCCCAGCACACCAGGGAGACGATTCTCTTCATCGTTATGACCCTCGATTGCGATGGATTCCATAGTCTCAGGATCACTTGTCTCTACTTCCTTTATTAAAACGAATTCACTGTTCCGGTCGTCTCATCGTCACAACCCCCTGTCAGATCGCTGACCAGACTGGACACCGGGTGGCGCGATACCAGCGGGCGTGGTGAGAAACCCGGAAATACACAATTGGTTCGCCCGGGGTTGAAGCTCAGACACACGGTTCGGTGGCGAACGAGGGAACAGAAGGTTCTTTTGTTGTGATCATCGGGCCGTTGGCATCCCATGGGAACGCCACGGCCCGGGTCCTGTTTTTCCGCACGTCACCTGTCAGAATTCGCCGACGGCCTCTCCGCCGATGATCGATCCCAGTGCTCCCCAGACGCCGTACGGACTGGGTCCAGTCCGTACGTCCGGCACGGATTGATTACCGACATCGATATTCTCACTGATGAAACGAGCCGACCCATCTGCCATCAGGACAGAAACGCCGCCGACATGCATACTGCTGGCCGGAGCCTGGCCGTCCGAATGATCATTACTGCTCTGCAGACAGTGGGGCGAGTTGGGTGGCAGTACCGTGCTGACGCCGGTGTAGGCAGTGATCCCGTTAGCCCAGCCGTTTCCTCGGAGGTTGCGGTTGGTCCCCGGAGTCAATTTGCCCGTGGCGCGATTTCCTTCCAACTGGCAGAGGATCGGGCTGTCGTAGGCGGGCCCTGTCCCGCGCGAGTTGGCGACACCCCCGCGAATCGAGGGTCCATCGTTCGATGTTGCGATCTCGGCCATGGCAATCGTATTACTCGAACCATCCGTGAGATCGCGCATGTTACGAGAGGACTGCAATCCGAACATCCCACGCATTTCTCGACGGACTGCCTGTCGCGTACTGACACTTTCCGACCCGGTAATCCGCCGCGTGTTGTCACCCCAGCAGAACGCATAGTTCGTCTGACCACCATACTTATTGGTCGTAATCACTTCGGCACTCGGACACATTAATGTCGGGATTGTCGCCATGAACGGGGGATAGTCGAATGCGGGAGTCGCCGTCGTCACTCCTCGCGGCCGTGGTCCTGCTGGCTGGAACGTCATGCCACCAAATGTCTGCACTGACGAAATCGTGTTCCACAAAGGTCCCTGATCGAGGTAGGGCAACAACAGGATGAAACCACTCGCTCGAGTGTAGTTGTTTGTCAGGGGATCACTGGTCCCCCCATCGGGATGCCCCGTCCCACCACGGCCATAAGGAAAACGATTGAACGCATCATGATAGTTATGAAGAGCCAGACCGATCTGCTTCAGTGAATTACGGCACTGGACTCGACGAGCCGCTTCGCGGGCCTGCTGCACCGCGGGAAGCAAGAGAGCAACCAGAACCGCGATGATGGCAATCACCACCAGTAACTCAATCAGCGTAAAACCCCCACGACGAACCTTAAGAAACATGACTTTCAATCCTCTGCGAAATCGGGCGGAACGACCCCACCTCGGCCAACAAAGACAAAGGGGCCAAGCTGTCGTTCCAGGTCGGGAATAATCAATTCGTAGCTGCGGTGGTCAGTAACAAAAGCTTTCCGAATAACACGCAATGAAGGCTGACGACCGTGAAGAGAGATGTAATTTCCGACTGCAAAGAATCGATGAAGAAACTACGAATTCTTCGTAAGACAAGCTTTTAGGAGATTGCGTACGAGCCTCCGAGACGGGGACGCGACAAGGCTCGCACAAGGAAACCAGCGCTGCGCTGAGCGATCAACGGCCTGGCAAGTGCAGGCAGGCGGACCGGGCAAGAGTGAGCTCCGGGGATCGTAAGTTCCTCCTTCTTCGGCGAGCAGCAATGCGACCGGTTGCCATCCCGATCTTGACGAACGCGCTTCCCGACACGATACTTTGCTTTACAAAGTGAAGGACCGTTCAGCAGGTGAGAGGCGGGAAAATGGAATATCGCGAAGCGGCCGCACAGATCGATCTGATCTGGACACAGATTGTTCGGACGGAACGTTTCCGCGGTTATCGTCCCACCACGGTCGCTGCGACGGGCCTGCTGGGATTGATCGCCGCAGCAGTGCAGCCGTGGCTGGTCCCCGTCCCTGAACAGCATCCTGATGCTTACATTCAGTTGTGGTCTTCCATCGCTGTTGCCAGCCTGTCGCTGATGTTGCTGGAAGTGGGCCTCAGCTACCTGCGGAGCGAATCCCGGATAGAACGTCGGCTGACGTGTCAGGCACTTCAGCAATTCTTTCCCAGCCTGCTGGGTGGCGGCATCATGACTTGGGGGATCTCTCAGTTTCATCCGGAAAGCATTCCGCTGTTACCAGGAATCTGGGCGATCCTCTTCGCGCTCGGTATTTTTGCCTCAATCCCCTTCGTCACATCGTCCGTGATCTGGGTGGCCTGCTATTATCTGGGTGCCGGAATGATGGCACTGATGTCCGGCAGCGACGCTGCTCCATTGAGTCCCTGGCAGATGGGAGCCACCTTCGGCGGCGGGCAACTGCTGATGGCCTGTGTGCTTTATTTTTCGGAGTCACGACGACATGCCGAAGCGTAGTCCCAAATCGAACGAACCTCAGACCGGCCGCTTCGCTTATGAAGGGCTCGAGCGTTCGATGCATGAAAAGGCGAGGTTGGGGATCATGACTTCGCTGCTGACTCATCGGGAAGGTCTGACGTTCGTCGACCTGAAGCAACTGTGTGAACTTACGGATGGAAACCTGAGCCGTCATCTGGATGTGCTGCAGGAAGAAGGCCTGATCATCCAGCAGAAACAAACCGGCCCCGGACGCGCGACAACACTTTGCCAGTTGTCTCCGCTGG
>NZ_DASWWZ010000072.1:0-2725 GCF_036405755.1 Schlesneria sp. | reverse complement strand
TATCGTCCCCTGGGGGTCGTGGCAAAGGAACAGTCAGTCTGGACTCGCGAGAATGTCACAGGAACATTGATCGGTATCCGTTGTCCCAAGTGGGTCCAGGGTCTGAATGTTCCCGGCTACCACTGGCACTTCCTTGCCGATGATCTGTCGTTAGGAGGGCACGTCCTGAAGTGTGCGGCGGGATCCGCACTTGCCGAATATGACGTCTGTCAGGAATGGCTCGTGCGTCTCGTCGATGCACCGGGATTCGATACGGTCAATCTGAACCAGGACCTTAATCGGGAACTCCGCCGAGTCGAGAGTGCCCGAGATGATGAAGAATCCGAAGCTCCCCCGAACAAATAGAATTTGCGGTCGCCATTACTTGTACGACACCTGCTCGGGACGCGGTAATTCATCGAGATTCCGGATCCCAAACAGCGACAGGAACCGGGGTGTGGTCACGTAGTGAACTTCTTTGGGGTTTTGGGGGTCCCGCACCACCGCAACCAATTCGCGGCGCACGAGCTGCCTGACGACCGCTCCACGTCCTGGTTTACCAAGCTCTTCAATCCGTGCCTGCGTCATCGGCTGGTGATAGGCGATGACCGCCAGTACCTCCAGGGCCTCTTGTGACAACCGAACCTCTTTTGGCCCCAGTCCGTATACTTTATGGCGAATCCGTTCAAACTCTTCGCGGAGCGTCAGGCGGTAACCTCCCTCACCAAGTCGGATTTCGTAGGGTCGCCCCTCAGCCGCATAAAGCCGGTTCAGTTCGTCAATCTCGCGGTCAACGTAGTCCGATCTGAAATCGCCACGCAAGACACTGGCCAGCCGACTTGCCGTCAGCGATGTTCCCCCCACAAACAGGCACGCCTCGATAATCTGACGAGGAACAGGCCGAAATTCGGGTGCCGGTACAGCGTCTGATTTCGCGAGCGGCTCCGGACTCTCATCCGCAATCCCGCCGTCGGGTATTGGCTCCAGCAACTCATCTGGTTCGCCTGCCGCCGCGGGTGCATGCCCGGCATTCAGAACGGGGGCTTTAGAGGCTTCCACCTCTTCCGCAGCGTCGTCGAGTCCTTCCTGCAGTTCCTCGAGTGTTGAGGATTCCGGTACGGGAGGCGCAAACTCGATTTCCGATGCTTCCAGCGCCGAGAGTGCCTTGAGGTAGGCGGCCTCCAGTTCTCCTCCCCCCCAGTCATCGACAGGATCGCTTAAGAGTTCATCATCCTCCTGCAGATCGTCGTCGTAGGGATCGAAGTCCGATTCATCGTCGCTGAGATCAGGCTGATCGTCTGAAAAAGAACTGGTCATACGACGGAATCCAGAGACGAAGACATTCTCGGACAATTGAATCCAACCATCGCCGATCATTGCAAGTGGACCATTCGCCCCTTCCAGACACGCGGATCGGGACAGAAGTCAACGGAACGTGCGACCGCGGTATGAACTGCGGTAAGCGGGCATCTCGTATTCTCGAATTGATTCGCGACTGGCCGGATCGTGTGCGATCAGGTATTTCAACCGGGCTGCCAGCCGATATCCTGCCAGGACGACTCGACGCTCGGCGATCGTATGTGCCTGAGAGATCCACTGCGGGGAAACGGCCGGGACCGACTCCGGCGCCACTTCATGAGATTCCACTTTGGACCAGGGGGTGTAGGGGAGCCGCCCGTTCATGTAAATGGCCTCGACAGCAATCTGGTAACTCTCTTCTGCGAATTCGGTCGACAGACGGTTCTGTGCGTATTCCGGCAGTCGCGACACAGACAAGCGTGGGTCGTGCGAAAGTCTTTCAGACAGATTCACAACATCCTGATAACGGGAATGGGTCCCCAGCATATCGTCCCAGACGGTGTGGAGTTTCCGGGGCTTCGAAGCATGGTTAATTCGAATCCCCAGCTTGTTCCCCCCTTCATCACCATGCTTCAGGAATGGAAGCTGTGGATCGACAAACGCCACCACGTGCAAGGGTTGGTGAATGTCGCCGATCAGGTGAAACAGCCAGCACATCCGGATTGCCCGGATCTCGTGTTGAGTCAGCTCGATTTCAGGATGCGATGTTTCCTGAGCCTTACCGCGCAAAATGAGGTAGGACTGGTCCAATTGATCGATCAGGTTGGTTTGTTCCGACGGATTCGACGGCTTGGGGAACTGCGGCATCGGTTGTGCCGGTAGCTCTGTGTCCAGTTGGCCCGGTCGAATACGGTAGTTGACGTAGTGCCAGTGAGGATGGTGATATCGGTAGATGGAATGAGAGGAAATCGGGGCGCGAGTCTGTTCTCGTGGCGGACGAATGTGGTCCGGCCAGGTTGCTGCGCGCAGGAAAATCCATTCGCTGGCCGTCACCTGACTCGGTCGATCCTTCAGAATGACGTCGTGCAGGTGAGGATGATGCCGCAAAATCGAGATCACCCCCGCCCGTTCGCCATCAGTCAACTGGTCGTAGGCGATTCGGGCAATCGTCATGTGCCCAAGATCATTCCACGCGAATACGGATGTGCTGCAAAATAAAATTAAGCACAGCGAAGTGATGAACTGACTGCGTCGCATGACAGAATCCTTTCCGTCGTGTCGTTTTCTCTGTGCTTCTGTATCTCTGTCACAGCCTTGAGTCTACGCCAGGATGCGTAGACTCAGACCGTCGATTACCTGATCAGTGACACCAGCCCTCGGAAAGATCTGTGGCAGTTCACACCAGCGCGTCGAAATCGTGAAGCGCCCATCGACCAACCACAACAGC
>NZ_DASWWZ010000071.1:0-2986 GCF_036405755.1 Schlesneria sp. | reverse complement strand
GAGTCCAACCCGGAGACCATGTCGTTCTGTCGTGGATCAAAGGGAGCGGGGGAGATGTCCCGGGGACCAAATACCAGTGGAATGGCAAAGAGGTGAACGCGGGGGGGATCACGACATTCAGCCGCTATTCTGTGATCAGTGAAAACCGGTTGACGAAGCTCGACCAAGGCCTCCCCTTTGATCTGGCCGCTCTACTGGGATGCGCCATTCCGACGGGCGCAGGGATGGTCTTCAATACGGCCAACGTTCGAACAGGCCAGAGCGTGGCTATCTTCGGCGTTGGAGGAATCGGACTTTCTGCCCTGGCCGCAGCCAGCGCCAGTGGGGCCACACCCCTGATCGCCATCGACCGGCTTCCGTCCAAGCTGGATCTCGCGCGCGAGCTGGGTGCGTCTCACACGATCTGCGTTACAGAAACCAACCCCGTAGAATCGATCATGGCGATCTCTCCGGGAGGCGTCGATATCGCCATCGAAGCCACGGGACGAGCTGCCGTCATGCAGCAGGCTCTCGAATCGGTACGGGCTCAAGGTGGAGCCGCAATCGTCGCCGGAAATGCACCGCAGGGGGAATCGTGGCAACTCGACCCACGTCAGCTCAATCAGGGAAAGCGAATCATCGGGACCTGGGGAGGCGACAACGTCCCTGATCGAGACTTCCCTCGATATCAGCGACTGCTGCTCGCCGGGAAACTGCCGCTGCAGAGTCTCCTGGCCAGACAGTACCCCTTGTCAGTTATCAACGACGCCCTGAATGACCTCGAAGCCGGGCTGGTACCTCGTCCCCTGATTGACCTGTCACGCATCTGACGCTCAGCGCATCGTGCGGGCCCATTCGCAGCGATTTCCGCTGCCATCACAGTCGCCCGGCCCTGACCCTCCTCCTGAAGTAGACGTATGAGAATCGGCATCGATTTTGACAATACGCTGGTCTGCTACGATCAACTCTTCTGGAAACTGGCCAGTGAGCAGGGTCTTGTTGATGAGTCTGTTCCACCCAGGAAGAACGCGGTCCGTGATCACCTGCGACGACGAGGTCTCGAAGAGAGATGGACGCAGCTTCAGGGGCTGGCGTACGGCAGTCGGATTCTGGAAGCAGATCCTTTCCCAGGGATGCTGGCGGCACTGAAGGAACTGCACGAGCGGGGAGCGGAACTGGTTCTCATCAGTCACAAGACCCGAACCCCGATCGCCGGATCCCCCGTCGATCTTCATGCCGCCGCGCAGTCCTGGCTTTTGCAGAAGGGGCTCTGGAACCCGAATTCAGAGCAATCCCTGTTTCAGGACGTCTACTTTGAACTGACCAAAGAAGAGAAATTGCAGCGCATCGCATATGCCGGTTGCGACTGGTTCATCGACGATCTGATCGAACTTCTGACCGAGCCCCGTTTCCCGGTCGGTGTCCAGCGCGTCTTGTTCGACCCGCACACCGAGCAGTCCCAATTGCCCTCCGGTATTCTCCGACTGAAGGCGTGGAACGACGCGACATCGCTTTTCCCGTGCACCGAGAAATCATGACACCACCCCCTGTCGCCCCGCTCGATCTGGAGATTGCACACGCCCTGCTGCAGCAATGCGGAGAGGACGATCCGGTCTCGCTCGAGCCCCTGACCGGCGGCCGAAACAATCGAACGTTTCGCGTCCGGGGAACTCGGGGTACGTGGTTACTCAAACACTACTTTCACGACCAGAATCAGGGGTGGAATCGGGCGGAAAGAGAATGGGAGTGGGCCACCTTCTGCTGGCAGTGCGGGGTGCGATGGGGGCCCGAACCATTGGCCTTTGATCGGTCACGGCACGCCACACTCTCGGAATTTCTCGACGGTCGAAAACTGAACGCCAGCGAACTCACGGTACGACATGTCGAACAGTCAGCAAGCTTCGTCGCTGACATTAACGAGCACCGGAACAGTCCTGCGGCAGCCAAGATTCCTGCTGCTGCAGAAGCCTGTTTCTCACTGACGGAACATCTCGACTGCGTCGAACGACGAATTTCCCGCCTGGCGGCGGTTCCCGTGAACGATGACCTCAGCCAGTCCCTCGCTGACTGGCGCGAGCGAGAACTGGAGCCCCGCTGGAAACAGCTCGTCTCGCGTGTGAAGAGTCGCGTTACACAAACGGAACTCGAGGAACTTCTACCTCGTTCGTCGCGGTGTCTGTCACCGTCGGATTTCGGCTTTCACAACGCGCTCCTCACGGAAAACGACCGGCTGCGGTTCTTCGATTTTGAGTATGCCGGGTGGGACGATCCTGCAAAACTGGTCTGTGATTACTTTCTGCAGCCAGAGGTTCCCGTCCCGCTCCAGTATCAATCGCAACTGCTGCACGTCTTTTCGGATCGTAAGCTGTGGGGAGAAGTGGAACGCCGGGTCGAGCTCTTGTTTCCCGTTTTCGGAATCAAATGGTGCTGCCTTTTATTGAATGAATTCCTTGCGCAGGATCGCCGCCGCCGCGAGTTCTCGCAGACGGCGCCGATTACGGAATCGCGAAAAGCCGAACAGTTCGCTCGAGCCAGACAGCGACTGGCGTCTCTCGAAGAATTTCAAAGTTGAGTTGATGCGAAGAAATTGAGCGGCCACTCAATTCAGGACCGCTAAAGCGTACCTCTGATCGTGTCTGCATCCCATCTTCATGTGGTCGATTGCACAAGTGTCGCACTTCTTACTAACTCACCGGCTGAATTTCTGGGGAACGGGGTAACGCCACGCAGAGCGTGATAACGGTCATCGATCTCAAGTTCATCTTCGGGAGAGAAACGGTCACCTTCACGTCTGCAGCGGATGACCTGTTGCTGCACTCAGGCTTAGATCGGGCTGAGATGAGTTTGAACCCGATTTCGACGAAATGTAACTGTTAAGCTATTCTGGGCTTTTCCAGTGGCCAGGGTTTGGTAAATTTTGAGCATCATGGATGATGTTGCGTTACTCAAAGAGCAGGTAGCGGCTTTGCTGCATCGCGTGGCGAAGTTGGAAGCCCAGGTTGCGGAG
>NZ_DASWWZ010000070.1:0-8255 GCF_036405755.1 Schlesneria sp. | reverse complement strand
TGGCCTGGATACCCACAGATGTAAGATGACACTGACCGAACTAACGCTTGGGAGCTTCGTCGCTCGCGAGAAAAAACGAATGGGCCGACGGTTGTGTCGGCCCATTCAAGAGGCTTAGCGGACGACCGTTTGTTCGATCTGGTCGACTTTCAAAGCGTGCTGGAGTCGGATGTACTTTTCCGGGTTGGCCTTGAATTGGCGTCGTCGCTCTTCGGATTTGAAGAGAAACAGTTCATCATCAAAAAAGGCAGCGTACTTAATGTCCCCGGAAACAGCCTTATCTGATTCCCACAGGATCACAGGATCGCATCCCAACAGTTTTGGTGCGAAGGCCTCTGGATCGTTGCGGAATTCCACGAGTTCTTCCCGCGAGCAGAGATAGTACGTCACCTCTTTGTAGTCCCAGGCGAATTTGGGAGATCCGCGGTTCCATTGGCGGTTCTTGGCAATCGCCACCGGACTGAAACCGGCGAGCCCAATAATCGGCTTAGGTTCACCCAGTTCGATCCCGCCAGACGATGTGCTACTCGCTCCCTTTGTTTCAACGGAGGCAGGAGTGGATTTCAGGACCAGAGTTTCACCCGCGTGTGCTCGGGTGAACTTGGCTTCTGCTTTGGAAATATTGGCCACATAACCGTTGCGATCCTGAAACCCTGCGTGAAGTGCCAGAACACGACCCGACTGGGAATCGACGATGACATCGCTGGGCAGGGTTTCCACGCCGTACCGTCGGACGAGGTCTTGTCGCTGATCGGAATTGACTTTTGTCGCGATGAACCGTGTCTGCAGCAAATCTTTCACGTCTGTCGCACTGAAGACTTCCCGGTCCATTCGCTTACAGGGCATGCACCAGTCTGCATAGAAATGGATCAGCAGAGGAAGCTTCTTCTCTTCGGCTTCTGCGAGGGCGGCTTTGAAATCCGATCGGAATACAGAATCAAGTTCGGCACAGTCAGCCTGAGGAACATTCGTCAGAATCGTTACGAGCAGGATTGCTGCCCAAGTCGCCGTGCGGCGAAATGAGTTGTGATGGCCGGATAACTGGCCAATGGTCGCTTGAGACATGACTCGATCCCTGTTCTGCCTGATACTTCCGACGCGAATGCCCCTTGTGGGTATCGGCCGAGGCGAAGAGAGATGCCTGCTGCGATTTCTGTGTTCTTCGGCAATTTCTGCAGCAGCAAAACGAAGCTATCGAATTTGCCGACGAATCGATTCCGTGGCATCAAGTCGACTCCAACGTTACTGAAGCAGACCTGAATGAGCTTCCTGGCGAGACGACCGGGACCCTTGCAGGGCGAACACGATCTCAGGCGGAAAAGCCTGCAGAGACGGCTGCCGGAGTCGGTATAGACGGATGCCTGACGTGATTAATCCTCGTCGCATTCGACCTGAATCACTTCGCTCACCACACTTCCCCCTGAGAACAGTGTCGAGATGCGATCGCCTGGAGAGAGAGTACTCAGATCCCGGATCAGGTTTCCGTCCGCGAGTCGCTTGGTCAGGGAGTAGCCGCGTTCCAGGACGGCCAGCGGACTGAGTGCCGTCAACGAAGCGGCGATCTTGCTCAATTCCTGACGTGCCACGTCGATACGCCCGCGCATGGATCGTCGGAGACGTTCGTCCAGATCATCGACTTCCGATTGCAGCTCACGGATTCGATCGTAGGGCCGGGAGAGACTGCGATGGTCCTGTAGTTTTTCAACCTGAAACCGGGCTCGCTGAGCCTGATACTGCAGCGCTGTCGTCAGTCGATGTCGAACTCGCTCAAGCAGCTCTTTGACGTCGGACTCCAGTGGCACGACCAGTTCAGCTGCTTCGCTCGGCGTCAGCGCGCGCTTGTCGGCAACCAGATCTGCAATCGTCACGTCAATTTCGTGACCTACGGCACTGATGACGGGGATTTGACAGTCGTAGATAGCGCGTGCCACGACTTCTTCGTTAAACGCCCACAGGTCTTCGAGACTTCCTCCCCCCCGTCCGCAGATGACAATCTCCACATCGGGAATGAGATGCACGCGCCTCAGGGCCTCTGCAATTTGAGGTGCCGCGTCCGCACCCTGCACGGGAACCGGGACAATCACGACGTTCGCTCGTGGCCAGCGACGCGTAATCACCTGGAGCATATCCTTGACTGCAGCACCGGTGGGACTGGTGATTAAGGCAATTCGTCGCGGGATCAGCGGCCACTGCCGTTTGCGTTCTGGGTCAAACAGGCCCTCTGCATCGAGTTTCCGCTGGAGTTGCCGAAAAGCAAGTTCCAGCGCACCAACCCCCTGGGGTTCCAGTTGCTCTGCAATCAACTGGTACTGGCCTCGTGTCTCGTATAACTGAATGGGGCCTGCCGCGAGAACCTTCAGACCGTCCCGAAGCTGAAATCGCAATCGGGAAGCGGCTCCGCGCCACATGATCGCCGATAGCTGGGCCCCCTCATCCTTCAGTGTGAAGTAAACATGTCCGGAACTCGCTTGTTTGCAGTTCGAAATTTCTCCGCTGACCCAGACCAGCGGGAACGTACTTTCCATCACTCCTTTGAGGCGGGAAGTCAACTGGCTGACTGTCAGCGCTTTCGAGGGAAGGACCGTATCAATGTCCAAAGCTGACTCCGATCTGCAATCGCGGCAAATTCTCTGTCTGGGTAAAGCGGTCCCGAGGGACCCGTTCGTAGGGGGATCCGGCCAACTTACGGGCGGTTTGTGACACTCTATTCGAAACGGTGAATAAAGCGTATCACCCGCTGCAGCGTGTGCGAGCAAGCTGAATGATTCGCGCCGGTCGTGTCTGACGAGGCGATTTCACCGTGAAGGACGGAAAAGCGGCTTTGTCTGTCATCCCGCCGTGGTCGGTCAGGACTGAAGAGTGAGGATCAATGATCGCGATCCACCATGATTACGGTGCTCGCAAAGATAGATTCCCTGCCAGGTGCCAAGATTCAATCGGCCGTCGGTGACGGGGATCAGCAGTGAGTTGCCCAGGAGCGACGCTTTCACGTGAGCTGGCATGTCATCCGGCCCCTCACACGTATGCACATAGGGAAAGCTCTCAGGGGCGATCGCGTTGAACGAGGACTCGAGGTCGCGAGGGACGTCGGGATCCGCGTTTTCGTTGATCGACAATGAGGCTGACGTGTGCTGGATGAAGACGTGCAACAGGCCGATTTTGACGGAGTGGATGTTCGGAATCGCCCTGTAGACGTGGTCGGTAATCAAATGAAAACCGCGCGGGAACGGGGGCAACTTTAACTGCGTTTGATACCAGCCCATTGAGTCCACTTAAGAGTCGAGGGTCAAGTTGGAAAGAGACGCATGAGTTCGGCGGACCCACTCGACAGGGGGATCGAGACGAGCGACATTGATGTGAATCTCTGTCAGAATCTCGATCACACGTTCCATCGGAACACCCGCATCACGTGCCCATTCGATGACTTCAAGATCGTTCATCACGCGGCGACGATCGGTTTTCATCAGTTCGAGAATGACCAGCATAAGCCGGTCATTTTCGAAGATGGGCCGCATCAGTTTTGCAAAATCCTGATGCGAGAATTCGTACCAGCGACAGACACCTTCTACGTGTTCGATTCGTCGCCAGCGGCAAAATCTCCACCAGAAGCGTTTCAACCAGTCAGCTACAGCAGCCTGCCCGACATCGCGTCGAGCTTTCTCGCTTTCAATCCACTTATGGCGTTCAATCTCGTCCCATGCTGCCGGCAGCAAGCTTGGGACTGTTGTTCCCAGCCAGGGTTGGTCGGTGGCGGCATCTTCAGAAACCAGGTCGGACGTTGAGGGCATGCGTCGTTCCTCCTTCGCATAAGGAACTATACTCTCTGATAACGAATTGGCAACCTTGAGTTATGAGACTGCGTACGGCCCCCAAGGGAAGCTGCCAAGGTCGACTGGACAAGACCTCAGGCTGTGTTCTCGTCTGCGGACGAGATGCCTGCGCGTGGCACCAGTTGAGTCACCTCGCCGTTCTGTTTCTCGGCCTGAAGAGGCCAATTTTTGATCTGGTCGACCGACAACGCACGGCGATCTGGTTAGGTCAGATACTCTGCGGGGATCCGATAGCGAACTTCCGAACGAGTTACTCGGCCGGCTCGTTGGATTCCGTTGCCGCAGGACTCGGTTCGTTCTCGGCGCGGAAGCGATAACCGACCCCGCGGACTGTTTCAATGACGTCTCCCAGGTCCCGAAGTTTTTGACGGAGCGACCGGACGTGGACGTCGATCGTCCGCTCCAGCGCATTCGCATCTTCGCCCCGGCAGTGGTCCATCAGTTCATTCCGTCCGAACGGACGACCGGCTGAACGGCTGAGTGCCCAAAGCAGTCGAAACTCGGTGGGAGTGAGGTCCAACAGTTGACCGCGTGCTTTTGCCGTGTGATTGACGCGATCGATTTCAATTCCGTGAATCGAAATAACATCTCGATTCTGCCGGTCGGTTCCCGTTCGTCGCAGCAGTGCCTTGATACGGTGAATCAACGGCTTCACTTTGAACGGCTTTGTGACGTAATCGTCCGCGCCCATATTGAAGCCCACGATTTCGTCGACTTCTTCGCTACGAGCGGTGAGCATGATGACGCGAATTCCCTGAGTCTTTGTGTCGGCACGCAACTGTCGACAGACTTCCAGACCATCGATTACCGGTAACATCAGGTCAAGCAGGACCAGATCAGGCTCAAAAGAACGAAGACGACGAAGTCCATCCTGCCCATCCGAGGCCAGCGCGACTTCAAACCCCTCACGCTCGAGGTTGTAAGACAGAACCTCTTGCAGAGCACGTTCGTCTTCAATGATCAGAATTTTTTGTTTGCTCATGTGATATCGTTGTTGGACCTCTCAGGAATCGTCGAAAATCGATTCCGATGCCGAATGATTTCGCCCTGTACCAGATAGACCACGTCTTCCGCGATGTTCGTGGCGTGGTCAGCGATTCGTTCGATCTGGCGAGATGCGGAAAACATATGCAGGGCCGGTTCAACAAGATCGGGTCGCGATTGCATCAGGCGACTCAGTTCTTCAATGATGACCCTGTTCAAATTATCAATCGATTCATCTTGCAGGCAGACTTCGCGTGCCGTCCGGACATCCAGGTGCACATACGCGTCAATGCTGCGGTGCAGCATGTCGAGCGCCTGCCGCGACATATGCTTCATATTATCGGGTACAGAGATTTCCGCGCAACTTGCGATTCCGCAAGCTCTCTCAGCAATACTCACACCCAGGTCTGCCACCCGCTCAAGTTCGCCACCGATTTTGAGGACAGTGGTGATCCGCCTGAGATCGATGGCGACAGGCTGATGGAGGGCGAGCAGCTTCAGGCATTCTTCTTCGACAGCGACATCCATTCGGTCGACTTCGTCGTCGGCAGCCATAATCTGCTTCGCACGTTCGTAGTTCGGGCGATGGAGTGCTTCCACGGCCGAGTGGATCATTTCTTCCACGCGAGCACACATCGTCAGCACCATGCGATGGAGATTATCAAGGTCTCGAATTAAATGGATCGACACGGCTCCTACCTCCATCACTGAAAAACGCGATTTATCTCACCGACCGACGGTGGTTTGCCGGTCCGTTTTCGAACGGCAATGTAAGGCCCTGTTTACACGATGAATGCCATTAATGCTCAAGTCACTGCAGTAGTTTGTGATGTCTCAGGCCAAGTCGGGGATTGCTTGCGGACTTCGCCCTGACGGTGGATTTTATGCAGTCGGTCTCAATTCTCTGTTAAACCTGAGACTTGGGGCCCGGGAATCCACTCTTCCGGTAATAATGCAACAGTATTTGTGGTATCTACGCCCCGCAGAATCGGTCTTTAATCTTCACCTCTACGAACCCCATCAAGGGGTCTTTCATCACCCGAATCGGCCGGTGATGTAATCTTCTGTTTCCTTTTGTGTCGGATTCCTGAAGAGTTGTTCGGTCGGTCCCACTTCTACCAGCCGTCCCATACAGAAGAAGGCCGTTGTTTCACTGATACGAGCGGCCTGCTGCATGTTATGGGTGACGATCACGATCGTGTAATTCTGTTTCAGCTCGAAGATCAGATCTTCGATTCGGGCGGTGGATGCCGGATCGAGCGCCGAAGCCGGTTCATCCATCAACAGGACTTCGGGGTTCGTTGCCAGAGCCCGCGCGATGCACAGACGCTGCTGCTGGCCCCCCGATAGAGCCATTGCCGAGTCCTTGAGGCGGTCTTTGACTTCGTTCCAAAGTGCCGCCTGCTTCAGACACCGCTCAACGATTCCCTGCAGTTCCGACTTTTTGGTAAGGCCTGCGATTCGTGGTCCGAAGGCAATGTTGTCGAAAATGGATTTCGGAAAGGGAGTCGACTTCTGAAAGACCATGCCGACGCGTTTGCGGAGCGACACGACATCAACTTCGCGATCGTAGACATCTTCACCGTCGAGCAGTACGGACCCCGTGACGCGGGTCCCTTCCACGATGTCATTCATCCGGTTCAGCGACCGCAGATAGGTGCTCTTCCCACAACCTGAAGGCCCAATCAATGCCGTCACAGAGCGGCTTTGGATCTTCAGATTGATATCGTAAAGTGCCTGCTTCGTCCCATAGAAGAAACTCATTTCCTGTGTTTCAATCTTGGGAATAGGGTCAACGGGCTGGGTTCCCGCCCCCGCAGGGCTCCCTGCCGGTTCGACAAACTGTGTGAATTGTTTAACGAGAGCCATGGAAGTTAGTCATCTTTTAGGGTCAATCGATCTCATGATCGCGGCCGACTGAGTAACAAGGAAGACGGATTACAGCTAAGGATTACAATTATTGAATCTTCCGTTGATATCTCTGCCGGACAAAAATGGCGATTCCGTTCATGGACAGGAGCGTTGCCAGCAAGACCAGAATACCGGCCGCGGCAACGTGCTCAAAATTGGGGGCCGCCTCATTGACCCAACTGTAAACCTGAATTGGCAGGGCGGTAAATCGATCAAACGGTGCACGAATCAACTTGTCCGGGTGTTGCAGCACGTCCCCTAATCCAGTGATTCGCCCCGGGGCGTAACTCAACTGCGCTGCGACGCCGATGACAGCCAGGGGGGCTGCCTCACCAATCGCGCGCGACAGGGAAAGGATAACACCCGTCAGAATCCCTGGTAACGCGGCGGGAAGCACCTGATGCCACATGGTCTGCCACTTCGTGGCCCCAAGTGCGTAGGCAGCGTGTCTCAGTGAAGCAGGAATCGCCCGGAGTGCTTCTTGTGAAGTAATGATCACAACGGGAAGGCTCAGCAGCGCTAACGTACAGGCACCGGATAACAGCACCGGTCCCAGCGGCAGTGTGATGTCGATGGAACTCATTCCGGGCAATTTGAGCGAAACATACGTCGCTTGTTTGTCGAAAATGCCGAACATCCGGGAAAATACGGTAAACCCCAGGATCCCGTAAACGATCGACGGCACACCGGCCAGATTCGAAATGTTCAATTGAATGAACCGGGTCAGTATGGTGGGCTTTGCATATTCTTCCAGATACACCGCTGCCCCGACGCCGACCGGGACTGCCATACATGCGGTGAGAAAGATCAGCCAGATACTTCCCCAAAGTCCTACCATGATACCGGCTTCTGTTGGCTCGTAAGAATTTCCGGAAGTCAGGAACTTCCAGGTGAGCCAGCCCCACGGCTTAGGTGAGCGAGGTGGACTAACAACAGGAACACGGGGGTCGTCAGGAAAATTCCCAGTACCCACTTTCGTGTAGGCGACGGAATCTGTGTCGGAATCCGACGCCGTCGAAATCTTCAAGTCGTATGCAGGTGCTGCGCGACGACCATCGTGATTGAACTGGACAACTCCGTTGCGCAGATCTGAACTGGTAAAGGCAGTCACGCGATGACCCGGACGGTCCTTCAATTCGAATGCGCCACCAGAAACATTGCTGACCTTGAAGACGAATTCGGGCGCTGACTCGGTGAACGGAGCCTTGGTTTGGGGAGTCACCGGAGCAAGGCCCTTGCCTCGTCCCGGGCTGAACGCCGTTACCAGAATTGACCCGATCAACACGAGCAGGAACGACAGTGCCGCCAGAGTGGCGAGACGACAGAGCCATTCAAACATGAAACCAACGGTGTGCCGACGGTTCAGCAGACGCTCGTACGAGTCATTTCGCAGACTCATTGGTAGACCTCCCGATAACGCGAGAGGACCCACTGAGAAATCAGATTCATGAGCATCGTGATGATAAACAGCATTAATGCGACAGCATAAAGACTTTTCTCCAGGGTCGAACCCGTCACAACTTCGCCCGT
>NZ_DASWWZ010000069.1:0-6286 GCF_036405755.1 Schlesneria sp. | reverse complement strand
GGCTCATGGCGTACCGGCACATATCCGGAGTGACAACGGACCGGAGTTTATTGCCAAAGCGTTGCGGAATTGGCTGGAGCGGTCATCGGTGGGGCCGCTGTACATCGAGCCTGGTTCACCGTGGGAGAATGGCTACGCGGAGAGTTTTCATTCGAAGGTACGGGATGAGTTTCTGGCCTGCGAAGTGTTTGAATCACTGCGTTCAGCGACGAGCCTGGGCCTGTCGTGGCGACGTCAGTACAACGAAGTGCGACCTCACAGTTCGCGTGGGTATCAGACCCCGGCGGAGTTCGCGCGAACGTGCGGTCCTTCCGCTACGGCTCCGGCGACGCCTGCGCCTCCGCTCTAGGCCCACACGTTCAGCCCCCTACAGACCTGACTCTTATCACAACTGGTACGGAAATCACCGGCAGGCCAGCATTGACCGCACGAATCACGCATGAGATACACCTCGAAGCGTAATCGCTCATTGCGATTTGACATTCTCGGTGCTATCCGTCGACTCTTGAAGCGGCGGATAGCGGAATGGCTTTTCATGCAAATAGAGTTGCAAGCGGTCGTAGCGTTCTGGGTAATCGCTGACGAGTTGGACGGCTAACCGCTCTTGTTCAGCCGCCAGTTTGAACTGTCCCGTCTCCGCGTAGGCTGCCGCCAGAGCTATCAACGTTGGGTAGCTCTTGAATTGCTCCAGTTCGTACGCGGCCTGTGCCTGACTGAGTGCGGCAGCCCCATTTCTCACCTTGTCGTCTCGACAAGTGGCTAACAACCACGCCAATCGTGAGCGAACGTCGACGCTGTTGGGGTTTGCTTGAATCGCCGCTTCGAGATACTGGATCGCCTCAGGATACTGTTTGCGAGCCTCGGCCAGCAAGGACTTTTCCACCAGTACGGTACTCGGGCTAAGGCCCAGCGCTGCCGCCTCCTCCAGATACTTTTCAGCCTCCTCCAGCGCGCGTTTTCCTCTTAAATTTCTCGCTTTGGTGATGAGGACGCTAAAGGCCTCCAGATCATCAGGAAGCTCAGAGAGCCGTGATTCACCGACCGGAATATTTTGGGAGCGCAGCATCAACGATGCGAGCATGCAAGATCGCTTATCAACCTGAAAAGAGGTCGCCGCAGTCAGCAAATAACGACGAGCCAGTTCCTCTTGGGCATGAATTTCCAAAAATCGTCCTGCGACGAAGTACAGAAATGTCACCTCGTCATAGAACGCGCGGGTCATCATTTCATCGAACGTCACAGCGTCCCATTGAAAGTTGTCTGGATCCTTTAAAGCGCGTGCAAAAAGATTCGCCAGATGGACGACTTGAGTACTATGTCGGGCGCACAGGATCGGCAAACAATTCAGAAGCTTGTCTCGCAGAGCAGAATCCTTGAGTTCATCGGCAAGCACCGCTCCATGCAGCACCCAGCGAGGATCCAAGTCCAGATCGATGGTGTCAACAGCATTGAGCGGCTCGACTTTTAAAGTGCGAATGATCTCAAGAGCATTTTCATTCTCCGCGTCAATCAGGTGCCGATAAAAGAGAGTGTCTTTCTGGTAGGTTGCGTACGGAGGGACGAAGGTTTGCCAATAGGTGTCGGCAACGGCACGCGCCGAGTCGATATTGCCCCGGCCGGTGCGGACGCACCAGAAATACCAATCCGTTTGAGAACCAGAGTAACGTTCGGAAATGCGCCGATGCATGTCCTCTGCAGTTCGCCAGGCTTTGAGACCTTCGGCGCAGCGCGCTGCTGTGTTCAGACCCCAGCCCGAGTAAGTTGCCGCTGCTTCCGCGGCGAAGGGTTGAGCTTCTTCCCATCTCCCCTTTTTCATCAGAAAATATGCGAGCCGCTGTTGGACATTTGCTTTTTCCAGTCCGAAATCAGGAGTATCGAGAGAGTCTTCCAGTGTCTCTTGGTAAGCCACCAGATCTCCCTGAACATAGTATTCATCCGCCAATTCGAGATACGCCTCGTATGACGGTGCAGTCTCGATCGATTTCTTCAGGCATCGAATTGCCTCTTCCGAACGACCCAGGCTGCGATATTTTTGCCCCAGAGCGATCATGACATTCGGGCATTTCGAATAAGTGTCTTCCCAGTCAGGGGCGATGCCTTTAATACTGCTCCAGTCATGCCGAATCGAGAACGCCACCGATGCGGGATGATAAGGACTGATTCCACGCCAGATTTGAGCTCTCTGGTCATGGGGCGGCGATTGGTATTTGCTCTCGATTTGCAGGTCATTGAAGAGCAAATCACTGTTCGCGAAGATCCGTTGAAAGAAGTAACTGTAGGCAGCATTGTCCGCAAATCGATGGTAAAAACTGAGAAAAATCTCCATCTGCGGTTCATAGTCTTGGGTGTTTAGCATTCTCGTGAAATTCGAGAGTGTGATCGTGCTGCGCTGCGGATCGACCGTGAATGATTCGATAAATCCTTTCATCCGATGCGTCGCCACGAGAGGACGAAGTTCAGTCAACGAACGTTCGGCGCTGACACCCAGCATTGATTTCTGGCAGTACAAAACATCTGTCACTTGCACAAATGTCGCTTCCTCCAAAAGTTCAGCCAGCATGCTCCAGGATGGTTCGCTTTTGTCACTGGCCTGTGCACCGGAATTCCGCAGGGCTTGGAACAGCGCGATTCGGGATGAGTGTTCGCGATCTGGATTGAGTCCGTTCACCTTGACTTGGGCATCAACTACCTCGCGAGCCTCGTTCGGAAGATCTGAAATGGCTCCAAGCCGCTGATAGACCTGATTCCATGCCATGTCGAATCGGCTCTCAGTCGCAGCACGGTAGCTCCCCAATTCTCCCGTCTCACACAATGACCGACAGGCACGCAATGACGCAGGATTTGCATCCAGAAAGCGATCAATCGCGGCGGTAAACTGCTTCGAGCTACCGCTGTGCTGAAGCACACGCATCAGAAGGTAGAGCGACAACTCTTTGCAGTCGCCCTTGGTTCTGCGGAGAACATCGGGTTTGTACGAGCAGTAGGCGTCGATCAATTCCAGCCAAGCCGGTTTCGTTTCATTCTCGAGTTTCATGGCTGCGGAGACGTCAGCCAATGCAGCCGAATGTCGACCCGCCAGCGCGCGGGCGTAAGCTCGATGAGCAAGCGATCGCACCGTCACACCTTGTTTCGCAAAATAGCGGTCGGCATAAAGCAGTGAGCGAGCTTTAAAGGACTTCGAAGTGGAACTCCAATAGAAGTCAGTCACGCTACCAAGGTTCGCGTAGACTCTTACCAGTCGTTCCAAAAGAGCATAGGATTCCCCGTGAGTGGTCAGTTCGGCGCTAAGCCGCCGCAGTTCGCTGAATTGAGAGACAACATCCAGACTTGGTTCGACGCCAGACTCGGCCAACGCAGATTCCCATTTCGGTGGGGTCAGTCGAATGAATCCCGCATCCTGCAAAACCTGAATGAACTCCCCGCGCGACAAGATCTCGAGTCGGGTCACGAAATTCTCAAGGTCTTGACCATGAATCTCGAGCGACTTCGTCCATGAGTAGTTCTTGCCGTCAGGTTGAACTCGGCTGACGTCGATCCTGCAGACCGGATTCGGTGGTTCATGTCGATACTCCATCTGCACAACCACTTGCAAAGGGAACCGAGGTTCTGCGTTCTCAAGTAGAAGGACCTCTCCAAATGCGGAATCGCGCGTGGTCAGCCCCATCTCACACCGCGCTGTTATGAGGAACGACTGTCGTACAAGTTCTCGAATCAATGAGCCATACCGAGTCCCAAAATGGTCACTGAGGGGCTTCTCCTGACGGGCCAATTCAAGAACCTGCTCGTCCGTTTTTACTTTGGGACTCTTCAGGTAAAACCGGGCCTCCGTCTCAGCACCCAAGCTATTCGGTCTTACTGGCCCGTCGTCGAATTCGTCATGCGAATCAACAGAAACGACCTGATCATCGTCATCCACGATCATCGCGATTTTAAATGTCTTAAACAGGCTGGGCCAAGCGTAAGTCAGGCGGCGACGCGGGCGTTTTCCTCTCTCGCTTTGAAACGTAAAACCTCGGACGTAATTCTTGGCCTCGGCCAAGGGCAGGCCAATTTGTAATCCACCTGCATTGCGAACTTGAAGCTTTTTTTCTAAGTTCTGAAGAGCTTCTCCATAGAACTTCTTGGAACTCCACTCCACCAAAACAATGGACAGGAGTGCGAGAATTCCACCCCAGACCAGAATGCGTTCCAGCACCGACCGCTTCTTCTTTCCCGCGACAACCGGCGCCGCTGCGTCACCAGGATTCGGATCAGCGTCACTCATGAGGACCGCTCCAAAAGTGTGAGAGCCACGAGAGAGATTGATGATTTGTCAGCAACAACGCCTTCAGACAATCGCGCCATTCTACATATCTGCTAAAACCAAATTGAACAAGCTAATAGAATAAAAACCGCAGGGTGGCCCGACCGCCTGTTCAGGGCGGTTGGGTCGCGAAGCGACATGATGTGATCCCATGAGTGTTCCCTTCTTTTGGGATCACCGTACGCAGTTTTCCTCTGTCCACCTTGGTTGAAAGACGCGTTTACGACACTGAGAAGCAGATCCACTTCGTGACGTTCTCGTGCGACAAGAGGCGCAAGCACCTACAGCATGATCAAGCGAAGAAAATCGTCATTGGCACCATGGGGAGTCGATTGGCACAGCATCAGGGGCCTTGCCTGGGATTTGTGTTTATGCCGGATCACGTCCATGCTCTCATCTGGTTCCCGGAAACGTGGCAATTGAGCCCATTCACGAACAAGTGGAAGGAACTGACTTCGAAATCATTAAAAACCGTCTTGCCCCAGCATTTCCAGGACGACTGGTCCCAGATTGACTCCTCTGATCCCATCTGGCAAGCACGCTACTACGGATTCAATATTTGGTCGCGGGCCAAGGGGGAAGAAAAACTGGACTATATGCACATGAATCCCGTTCGGGCCGGGTTGGTGGAACGAGCCAGGGACTGGCCGTGGAGTTCGCCTCGCTGGTACCTTGAACAGAAGTCTGTTGGTTTACCGATTCGGTGGCCGCCTGGTTTGGAAGCGGATGATGAATTCACCACGAATGTCTAGTGGCCAGCCGACGAGATTGTATCTTGTGCCTCCGGCACCCAACCGCCCTCAACAGGCGGTCGGGCCACCCAGCGTCTTTCTACCATGGTAGACAGAAGGAAACTGCGTGCGGTGATCCCAAAAAAAGGAACACTCATGGTATCACATCATGTCGCTCCGCGACCCAACTGCCCTGAACAGGCGGTCGGGCCACCCTGCGATTTCTTAACCGGATCTGAAAACGTCGCACATCGGTACCGGATGCCCATTGATATGAAAATTTTCCTCATCCTTCACCACGAGATCATGGGAGTTCCTGATAACTACCGGGCCGACGAGATGGTCTTCTACACCGCACGGAGCCTAAGAAGAAGTCTTCAAACCCGACTTTGGTTAGCAAGCTTTCGAGTCATGAGTCCGATCATGGAGATCTGAATCATGGCTTCACTGGTCTCGGGGTTATGCTCATAGTCCTTGCTATGCCGTCGGTGCCGAGCGAGCCAGGCAAAGGTTCGTTCCACAATCCATCGCTTTGGCAAGACGACGAATCCGCTGGTGTTCGGCGGCCGTAAGATCGTCTGCAAGATCCATCCGAATGACTCTTTGACCCACTTCGGTAGTCCATCTCGTCCATAGGCGCTATCCGCAAAGATGCGGCGCAATCGACCGAACGGCTCAAGCTTGTGCAGAAGGTAGCAAGCTCCGTCCTGATCCTGCCAGGAGGCGGCATGAACGACGACTCCCCAGATGAGCCCCAGCGAATCAACGGCGATGTGTCGTTTGCGGCCAGTCACCTTTTTCCCTGCATCGTAGCCTCTTTCCGCTCCTCCTTCCGCGGTACGAATCGATTGGCTGTCGATGATGGCCACGCTCGGCGTTGGCTTCTTGCCAGCCGCCTGACGAACCTTTCGACAAAGGGCTTCGTGGAGCGAATTCCAGACTCCGTCTCGACGCCAGCGCCAGAAAACAGTGTAAACCGTCTTCCAGTGAGGGAATTCGAGAGGCAAGTAACGCCACTGACAACCGGTTCGATTCAGGTACAGGATCGCATCCAGAATGGTTCTGCGGTCCACAGGCGGTCGGCCAACTTTGGCCCGCTTGGGTAACAGTTTTTCAATCACCTTCCATTGCTCATCCGTGAGGCTGCTGGGATAATCCTTCATGATCGCTGCGGCTCCGTCTTCCTTGACCTGAGAATCCATGGATGCGGAGTCGTAGCGATTTTTTACGTTTCAGGCAATTTGAAGACTTC
>NZ_DASWWZ010000068.1:0-15707 GCF_036405755.1 Schlesneria sp. | reverse complement strand
TGGTTCGTCGGCGTCAACGCATCGACGAACAGCCAGGTGCTGGCAGGGCTTCCCATTCCCGGGGGTGGGTACTTCTATCATCCGAACGACGAATTCCAGGCGATCATGGGGTTTCCCTTCTCGGTCTTCAGTTGGAAACCGGCGAAAGACTGGCAAATGCAATATGTCTGGGCATTCCTGACAACCATGCACGCACGGACTGTCTATCAACCCAGCAGCCGCTGGCAGGCCTATTCGGGGTTCGACTGGACGAACGAAAACTGGCGACTGTCTCAGCGAGTCAACGAAGATAGCCATTTCTTCTACTACGAGAAGCGACTGGTGACGGGCATGGTCTGGTGGGTTCAGCCCAACGTCGGTTTAGATGTGGCCACAGGCTGGGCCTTCGATCGCTACTTCTCGGAAATCGATGGATTCGAGCTGAAAGGAATCGATACGGTTGAGATCGACAACGGCATATTCGTTTCGGCTCGAATCGACGTCCGCTTCTAAAGAATCACACCAGTAATCAGACGATAGCATCGATCATTTCCGCAGCAGCCACATTCCGTCCCGGCCCAGTCGAAGCTCGCGTGATTGGGTAGCAACAAATGCATCGACCGCTCGCTTCACCCCCCATTCTCCCGTTGCATCACCGTAGACTCCGTAGTCATGACCGCACAGGTACCCTGCCGTCCGCACTTTGGGCCACCAGCAGTCGAGATCCGTGCACACAGTTTCGTATTGGTGATTCGCATCAATAAACACAAAGTCGAGCGATCCGTCGGAAAACCCGGAGGCGGCCCTGTTTGATGTCTCACGCAGGACGTGACGCCGTTCCGGTGCATGACTGGTCCACCACAGCGCCTCGTGAAAAATACGCTCGAAGGCAACCTGATCCAGATGGGACAGTGGTTCACAACCCGTGAAGGGAGCCCAGGGATCAACCATCCATAACGTGAGCTGCGGAAATTCCCGCAGCAGCACGTCACTCGTACTGCCATCAAACACACCAACTTCCACGCCGTACCGGACGTTGTCGAATTCTCGTAGCCACTGCGTCAGTTGCCACTGACGATCGGCGACAGGTCGTTCGACCTGAAACACACGACGATCCTCATTGAACCACTGAAAGATCTGACAGCCGTAATCGAGTTGCACGCGCGGATACCACTGTGGCCATGTCATTTTCACAATCGTCTGATCGCAATGCCCTGATTCGCTCGTGGCCGCAAACGAAGCAAGGTCGCGAAAGTACTTCCGGCAGAACTCAGTCCGCCCGACCCAGCAACCGGCATTCAACCAGTGTCGCCCCTGTGCACAGCGAGCGGCCGGGCGCTGCTGCTCGTACATGATAAATTCCGGACGTGGGGGCCAGCAGTCAGACCCGGTCGCGTTGAAGAGCAAGTCGCAGCTGAAATGCTCGCGGAATCGCTGGACCATGACGTCGGGATGATCAACCAGCAGGACATCTCCTGAATCCATCCCGACGACAAACTCCGTCGTCACCCCAGCCAATGCATCGGCGGTCAGTTGCAGCTTCTTGCCATTCACCCACGGACGTACCGTCTGCCCCAGGACCAGTGTTTCGCAGCCAAAACGAGCGGCGGAAGACTCCAGAATCCCGTTCGGCTTTTCCGGTCGATCCCCTCCATTCCAGGTCAGCAACGTGAATGACTCGACAGGGGGGTGAGAATCGACGTGAACCCCCAGCGCCGAGGCAGCAAAGGACTGCCAACCGAGATGCCCCTGCACGGGACCAGGGCAATGCACAACGATGGGATGGCTGCCGAACAAGCGATTCGTCAGTCGAATCATGTTGCACTCTCCAGTAGACGTCGTCTTCTGCATTACCAACCGGATCGGTTCGGAATCAACATACGCCGGATGCCCCTCGCCCCTGCCGCGCACGCCCTGAGAGACGCATCCGCAAAGTCTCCGAGCAGCCCGGGCTCCGTCGAAGCGCAACTACGCTCCTTGTCGGCACAGCGACGTCAGCAGATTCTGATAGTCGAGTGCCATTCGCCGGGCATGCCCGAATTGACAGGCATATCGGCGTGCTTCCCGCCCTAGACTCGCGGCCCACTCACGACGCTCTTGCAGCAGAGAGACCGCTCGAGAAATCTGATCGGAAGTTCCATCGACGACCAACCCGTTGACCCGATCGACCATCACCTCGGGAACCGCTCCCACACTTGTCGCCACGATTGGCAATCCACTGAACATGGCTTCGATCAGGACCATCGCAAAGCCTTCCTGAACAGACAGCAATGAGAAAGCATCCATGGACTGGTAGTAGTCCCCCAGATACTGGTCGGCGACGGCGAAGGCGTAACGGTTCGGGATCAACCGGTTTGCCTTGTCCATTAACTCTTGTCGCTGGGTACCCCACCCGACGAACAGTGCCTTGTAGTGACGGGGCAGCCGGGAGAGCGATTCGATCAGCAGTTCGGGCCGCTTCTCGGGCGAGAACCGTCCGACAAATCCCACCACAAAGTCTTCGGGTTCAAACCCGAGCGACGCACGCATCTCATCGCGTGAGCGAGTGGTCGCCAGACGTGCCGTATCAACGCCGTTGTGGATCTTCGTATGCGGCACATGATCACAGGTTTCCTCAACGACACGCTGACTGACTGCAATCGTGTGAGTCGTCATCCCCCTGCTGCCATCCAGAAGTTCTTTGGTCCACCAACTGTCGCCATGCGCTAGATAAACGCACTTGGCCTTGTAAGCGTCTGACTTTGGCAACAGTTCATCCAGCTTAAGCCCCCAGAACAGCAGAATATCATTCTCTGTCGCCGTTCTGGCCAGCTCTTCTGTCGTGGCCACCAGGACCGGACACTTGAGATCAGCGGCCACGCGCGGGTCAATTGCGTTCGAGTTTGTCACCAGACACTTGGTCAGCACGACCTGACTCGGATCGAAGAAATGATGCAGGTCGATCAGTTGCTGCTCGGCCCCACCCCGGAACAGGCACGGGCCGAGGTGCGCAACTGAGATCGGCTTTGCCCCGGGGACGGGGTCAGCGGCCCGGGCCAGTTGCGGCCCAACGGCAAAGGCAGACGATGCCAATTGCAATTCCGCCAATGTGGAATCGCGCTGAAGTCCATAAGGAGTCATCGAAAATGCTTGCAGAACAGGGTGGCTCATCAGAACTTCCAGAAAGGGCTTCCACGTAACACGACAAAACAGGACATTGAAACGTCAAGAAGCGACATCGAACCAATGCCGCACCACAATCCAACGGTGGAACAGGGCGAACAACGTAGGCCTTGCTCCCAAAAAGCAACCGGGCTTTCCCGCAGGAATCCAGGGGGGATCCCGCTACTCACTCCTCAGATGGATCGCCTCGGCTACTGGCCTGCGAAGTCGCGTCGGAGACTCAACCCTGATGATTCAGAGACGTTCCTGGACCAGGCAACTTCGACCGAATGATCCGAGGGTGATCTCAGTCTCCCTCATCCTTCGCTAACGGCTTGAGACAAGGGAGAGGACCAACAGGTTCCAGAAAACCTGCCCGGTCTTTGCGAGGAGTAACCTGGATCTGGGGATAAAATTGGGCCAGAAGGGCCCACTGAGAATGTTCTGTCACGGTCGCCGGGTTCAGTTCCCAGCAGTTATCCTGGATCACCCAGTCCTTACGGATATCAGCCAGTTGAGAATCTTTGATGTCAATCATCGGGGAGGAAAGAATTAGGTTACCCGTGATGTGGCCCTGCACATTCGCAGGCTGAGTATCCACGAAACCCATCCACTTCTCGCACCGTAAAAACACATTCCCATGGATCTTGATCGACTGCCGGCTCGCGGGACTGGCACTCAGATTGAGTCCGATGTGACCTCCCTCAAACTGGTTGTCATGAATAACGACGTTCCTCAGCGTCCCCAGGACGACAACGAGCGACCCACTACTGCGACTTTGAAAATGATTTCGACGGATCACCAGATTGTAAATCGCCCCCGGTTCTGCGTGAACCCATACGTTCTGTCCGGTCGACAGTGACTCAAAAACGCAGTCGGTGATCACGGTCTCGGCCGAATCCTGGCGCAGGTTTGCGCCGTAAATCTGTACCGCGCCCGTATCCGGGGACTTCGGCTGACTGATCTTCAGACCTTCCAGCCGAGTTCCCTCGGCTCCCTCTGTAATCATCACGCCGTGTTCAGACTTCGCAATCAGTAACTTCACGTTCCGGATTGATACGTGGTTGACACCGTGGATTTTGATAATCGGGCTATCGACTGACTGGGATGTTAATGTCGCCCCCCCCGGCGCTTCGATCGTGATTCCTTCGAACCGGGAGGAATCGATCGTCAGGTTTTCCTGGTACATTGCCGAGTCAGTGATCCGGATCGTTCCTCGGGGCAGGACCTGTTCAAGAGCCTCACTGATGGTACGGAAGTCGCCGGAACCATCTGCCGCAACGGTAATCGGCGCCTGCACAGGGATGTGCAAATCAGGACTCGGCGGGTTCGATTCCGGAAGAGAGGCTGGTGGCTTCGAGAACCATTGATTGATCACCCCCACCACGGCATCGATCGGCCCCCGCATTCTGGCTGAAAACGTTCGGTCGGTCGAGAACCACCAGAAGATCGTCGCGCATCCCATCATGGCGACAGCGACATCCCGTCGCCAGTGAAGCCCCGCGGGAGGGGGAGGAGGGGGTGTGGGATCCAGCACTGCTCGCAGGTCACGCGCCAGGTCGAGTGCCGTTGTATAGCGGTCACCTGGTTGAAGACGCAGGCACTTATGGCAGATCTTTTCCAGCGCCTGGGGGACCTGATCGTTGAAGGTGCGGACCGCACGGGGTTCGCGATTCAGGGCAACTTCGCGTAACTGCTTCAGCGATTTTGCCAGGTACGGAGGCCGGCCCGCGAGCATCCGGTACATCACCGCCCCCAATCCATAAATGTCAGATCGGGCATCCGCCAGGTGGCTGTCGCCTCTGAGTTGCTCCGGTGGCATGAACGCCAGGGTTCCACGGACAGAGGCCTCTTCATCTAGCTGTTCTTCTTCCGAGACAGCCATTCCAAAATCGGCCAGCTTGACCGTCCCGTCGTTCATCAGCAGGATGTTTTGAGGTTTTACATCCCGATGCACGAACGTGTGAGTGTGCGCATAGTGCAGAGCGTCAGCCACTGCGGCGACAATCCGGATCGTTTCCGCGACGCTGATGGGGTTATCGAGTCGCTGAGCCAGATTCCCCCCGTCGGCATATTCTGAAACAAGAAAATAGTTGCCATCGACGCTACCGACATCGTGGATCGCCATAATCCCGGAATGATTCAATTGCGCCAGCCTGCGCCCTTCATCCAGAAATTCCTTTTCAACGTCGGCCCCGAAACCGCGATCGACACGAAGCAGTTTGATCGCGACGTCTCGTTTCAGAACCGGGTCATAGCCCTTCCAGACTTCGCCCCAGGAACCTTTCCCCAGTTGCTCAATAACCTGGTAACGGCCCAGCCCCGAATTGCTCAAGTTTTGACGCGCCGCCAGTCTTTTACCGTAAGCGCTGTCATCGATGCCCAAGGTGGAGCCAATGGTATGTGATGTGCCCGCTTCGTCCGCAGGCAACACTTCCTTTAATTCCTGGGCGTATTGGGGAAACCGCTTCAGATAGTCCCGCACTCGGCTGCTCACCGCGTTTTTGCTGAAGATGAAATTCCAGCTCTGCCAGCATGATCACCAGCTGGCGGGAATCCGCCGATGGCAGTCGCTGAACAATTTCTTCGATCGAGACGGGACGCTGGATTTGCCAGGCACGTTCAAATTGCAGTGCGAGCATCGGATGCAGCGCATCTGCATCGAGCAGCCTCAGGAGATCAAAATCGATTGGCCCCCGTAGCATTGTCTCGCTTTCCGCACAGATTTTTCTCAGAAGACCGAAGAATCGCTGTCAGGAACAACTGTATCGCTACGGCGCCGAATTGCACCTTTAATAGACTGATTCTGCTACCTTTTTAGTGTCAAAGATAGTCCAGTATTTGCTTCAGAACAAATCCAGACAAGATCCTTTTCCCGTTGAATTGAGAGAATAAGGCGACGGGCAAAGATAGGGGGGCAACCCCTGTAGAACTTCGTCTCGACAGATTTTGGAATACCCTCTAGATTTTTTTCCTGAAGCCCTGTTTCAATAGGGAATCCATTAGGACATACCCCTTCGATCTCGTCTGCTTTGCCAATTCAAGTCTGTCGAAGTCTGCCAGAATGAAGCTCGTTCGATTCCTCTTTCAACCAGGATCGGTTGAATGTTTGTAATTTCATCCCCGCATTATGTTGGTGCGACGCTCCTTGCGCTGTTCGCTCTCTCGGGTTGCCAGTTGCCTGCGGGTAAATGGCCCATGGGATTGACCGGAAAAGGCAAGTCCGATAATCGCGCCACCGCAAAAGATGACGACCGAGCCAGATCAGGGCAGCAAATCGCAGAACTGATGGAGAAAGGAGACGCGCTTCGCAAAGATCAGCAGTACGACGAAGCCCGGGTCGTCTACCAGCGCGCCCTGATGATCTCACCGCAGAGCCCCGACATTCACCATCGCCTGGCCATACTCGCGGATAAACAGAAACAGTTCGAGGTCGCCGATCAGCATTACGATGCCGCACTCAAGATTCATCCGAACGATGTCAACTTGTTGAGTGACCACGGTTACTCGTACATGCTGCGAGGAAATCTGGAAAAGTCGGAAAAGACCCTGAAGAAGGCGCTCAAAATCGACGCCAGCAACAGAGCCGCGATGGCCAATCTCGGCTCTCTTTATGCCAGACAGGATCGGTATTCTGAAGCACAAGCCCTGTTTCGGGCCGGAACATCGGAAGCCGAGGCCGAAAAGTACCTGGCCCAGCTTTTCCCTGACCGCGTACGCTCTGACCTCGCCGACAAGACAAGCCGTACCCGTCCTGGAGCTGTCCAGCAGGACAAGTCTGTTCCTTCTTCCAGTTCCGGAAACCTGAGTCTTGTCAGCACTGAAGAATTGCAGGCCGAGATGCAGCGCCGCACCGGTCGAGGGAAATCAGGCAAGTCCGTTGACCCCGCAGCCTCGCAATCACTCGGTACCACCGCCCAGATTTCGTGGGATGACCAGGCCGCCGATTCAGACGATGTCGCTGCCGACGCACACCCGCAAGGGGTCCCGGTCCCCACCGACCGCACTCGGAGATCAGGCAACGGAATGAAATCAGATTCGCAGGTGAAGCCTGCCCGAGGCCAGTCCGCTCTGGCTTCGCTCGATCTGATCCCCTCGGAATCAACCGCCCCCAGCCAGCCCACCCCTCGTCCCGCGACCCCTCGAAATTCCCTGGCACGTTCGTCGAGCCAGCGCGCGACGGAGTTCGGACTCAACGTCGGCCCCGGAAATCTTTTTTCTGTCGTAACAGGAATCGAAACGACCAGTTCGCCTGACTCCGCTGCGATGGCAGAAGAGGCTTCTGAGCCAGCAGAGGAACTGGATGCGGCATCCCTGCCAGATCAAAAAGCTCTCCAGAAAGACACCGAGGGGGCTGCGGAATGGGAGCAGACCACCACCCGCCGCACGACGACCGCCGAGGAAGCCGACCACCCGGGAAGTGAACCCGAATTCACCTCTTCCAGTACCAATTCCAGGCCCTACCAGGGACTTTGGCCAAACAACAACCAATTGCCTGAGCAGAGTGGCCTGGAACGCGATTCCCGAGATGCCCCCGACCGCGTCGAATTCCCCACGACAACACGCAGGGCCCCCTCCCGTGGAAGCTGGGATGATACAGTCGGCGACGACAAAGGGGTCAGTTCCATCACAGACGACGAAAATCTTGAAGAGTCATCCCTTCAGGACTCGGCAGATTCATGGCCGTAAGCCGCTAAGCCTTGATGTCGCTCCGCGAATGTTTTCGCCACCGGACAACACAAGCCCGAGCCAACATGCTTCGTACAAAGCCTTTCACCGACTGACCGTTCTCTCGTTTGATCGAGCGAACGTGCTCAGCCTCTCAGTCCCCACCCTCGATTTCGCCCAGTCGCAGTACGGACCTGTTTAGAGGATTTCGACTTCCGCCGGAGCAATCGTCTTCGCTGCCGAATCACTGCCCGTGAAGGCGGGCATTTCACACTGGGTGGCTTCCCAGCCATGGTGACGCAGGATTCCGCGGAAGGGGCCCGTTCCCGCCAGTTTCCCCGTCAGCCGGTATCGACCCGCGTCGAAGCCAGCGGGAACTTCAACCGAAGCCCCTTCTTCTTCAGTCAGGATCGATCGAATTGAGAAGAATCGGTCGAGCACGCTTTGACTGTCACGGTGGATTTCCCGGACGGCCGCTCCCACTTGCTCATTCGTGTAAGGGGTGATGTCTTCTTTCAGGAAATCGATCAAACGTGCTTCGCGCTGAAGGGCTGCGAGCAAGGTAATCCCGCCGTTTTGCAGCGGCTTTGTTTCCTGAAGCTGCGGCGGCACCACGGGCACCGTGGTCTCCAGACCCGAAACCCCACCTTCGGCTCCTGCCTTGAGCGCCTGTTCGACCCGAGCCGCGATCGCAGCATTGAACAACGCTCCGAAGAATGCTCGAAACGCTGTTAAAACTCTACCCATTCCGTCCCGCTCCTGCCTAATGCCTCTCGGCACGTCTTTCAGATTCCCATTCAACCGCCAGCACCGTGGCAAGCGTCAGTAGCGCGGTTGAGCAGGCAAAAGTCAACTATCACGAACGAGAGACGTTCGCGTGATCCCGCAGTGACTCGCAAAGTCCGGTTGCGACAAGACACCCCTGCCGGTCTCGACTGTCGAATCGTTGAAGCGGAATTCTCCGCCCTGGTCCAACCTGGTCTAATGGGTACCTGGTCACGTCTCAATTCGCTCCTCAACCGGAAGCCCGATCAGCTCTCGTTTCGGAACTCGTTGAAGTGGAGGTACTCCCAGTGACGGTAAATTGCGGACTGCGAGACGAGTTTCGAATGGGGGCCGATCGCCGCCACCTTTCCGTCGTGCAAGACGATCACCTGATCGGTCCGCCGAACCGTGGATAACCGGGCGGGCAGGAAGATCACAGTACGGCCCCGACAGATGCGATCATACGCGTCAACCAGCAGCGTCTTCGTATCTTCATCGAGCGTCGACCACGGTTCCTCGATGATCAGCAGGGCAGGATTACGAACGATGGCCCGAGCCAAACCGAGCCGAAATCGCTGACCGGGATCGAGCGTATCCCCCTGACTGGTCAGGACGGTCTCGTAACCATTGAACAACTTGACGATAAAGTTGTGGGCATGAGTGATCTTGGCCGCTTCGGTCACCTGTTGCAGGGTGAGGTCCGCCTGACCGCCCCGGATATTATCGAACACCGTTCCTTCAAACGGGGGATCATCTGCGGCAACAAACACGGTTTCGGCCCGCAGTGATTCGAGCGTGACCCACGAGATATCTTCCCCGTCGATCAAGACTCGCCCTTCGCGCGGCTCAATAAACCGGGGGAGCATCAGTGCGACGGCTCGCGCCTCAAGCGGATTAATCGAGGTAATCGCATAACACTTATCGACTTCCAGTTTGAAGTCGACACCGTCCAGAATCTTCTCGCCGGCAGGAGTCTGATACTTCACGTTTTCGAAGTGCAGCGCCTTGGAAAGCGGCTGAAGGAACTTGGCTCCCACCGCCTGGCTGACCGCCGGAACGCGGTTGAGGTACCGCTGAATCTTGTCCGCACCTAACGTCAGCTCGCGGCGATACCCTGCGAGCGTCCGCAATGCGAGCAAGCCGGGTATGGCGACGGCCACCGTGGCCAGGAAGACGAGCGCTTCGGCGATTGTGAATCCCGAGTGGCCATTGTGCCGCCCCGCCGACAGTACGTTAATACAGACAAGGAACAGAAGCGCTGCCACCAGCGCCGCCCCTGCCAGAATCACCGGAGCAGGGGGGTGATGCACCGCCTCTTCCGCCCAGGCAAAGTTCGTCAGTTGCGTGTGGTAGCGATCGAGGTGCTTCTGGAACTGGTCGTGCTCTTCACGCTCGATCCCCAATCCTCGCGTCAAACGGGCATTTTTGAAACTGGCCAGGAGAATTTGCTGGTCGTCCCGAGTTCGATCCTCCGCCAGTCGACTCCGCTGCTGAGCCTTGCGGCGAACACTGCCCAGGACCAGGACTCCGAGCGCCAGCGATGCAATCCACTGCAGCGACAGCCGCCAGTCAACGCTCACCAGCACAATCAGCAACCCCGCCAGTTCCAGCGGATAGCGGGTCATGATGGAGACGGATTCGAACAGTGATTTACACAGGCCATCAACCTCGCCAACGAAAAGCTGAATCGATTGCTCGTGTCCCGTTCCGTCGAGATCTTCCGGCCCCAGACGCATGGCCTGGCGATGAAGTTGCCGTCGCGTCGCCGAAACGCCGTCGATTGCAAAACGATAACAGTGGTATCGTAGCCGACTGAGACAGAACGCCCGGATGACGAATAGCAAGACGCCGACCGACAGGATCCAGATCAGGGCCAGAATGTTCATCTGGAGCCAACTGACCTGGCGGTATAACTTTGCGAGCAGCCCGCCCCACCAGAAGTCACGCGTCCGCCAGACCGCGGGCAGAATTCCATGCTCGTCGTAAAAGACGTAGGTGGACTCAGTTTCATCAGCGGGAGCAAGCGATTCCTCAGATGGAGGCGTGGGCGAAGGAGCAGGGTCCCCCCCCTCTTCAGCGACTTCATCAGTCACCTTCTTGACCACGTTCAGCCCGGTAAGCTGCTCGAATCGGGTCACATCCGCGGGGGACAGATGCAGTTCGAGTCGTCCGCGATCAGCCAGTAGCCCCAGCAGCAACCCCAGATCCAGCAACAGCAGAATCAAAGCGAGCATGGCCGCAACTGACCAGAAGGTGGCCACGCGGGCATGCCCACGAATCAGACTGCGTCGAGAAATAATTCGGTCGAGAGAACTTGCAGAAGTCACTTCCACGATCGTTGCCAATCCACGAGAGAAACCATGATCCCCTCCGTGAGTAGAGACGACCGTGCAAAACGGTCTGATCACTTCTGCATCATCACCTGTCCGCCATCGGAATGAAACCGAATTGGCAGCAAATTCCCGTATTTCTCGCCGTCAAAACGGGACGACTATGCCAAGTCGCGATCCTCGAACAGAATGAACGCCATCAGAATGGCTGCTGCCGAATAACAGGCGCAGTAGATTGCGGAATAGCCAAGATACACCGGTGGCACAATATCCCCGGTTGCGACGGCAGCACTGATATTAAACAGGTCAAGTGACGGAAGTACTGTCGCAATCACCCTCGCCATAAACGGCACAAACTCGATTTTCAGGGCACCACCCTGCACGAGTAAACCGGTCAGGTGGCCAACCACGAAGATCGCAAAACAACTGGTGAGGTTCACAACCATCGGAAGCCGGGTGGAAATCGCCACACTGACAGCGGTCAACACCGCGATTTCCATGAACAGCAGGCCGATGCCGGGCAATACCTGGTAGACTTCCACGATCCGCTCGGCATGGGGAGGAATATCTTTCGAGCCTTCCTTCGCGTCATAGCTGACCTTGAAGTAAATCAGCACCAGAAAAACCGTGATGACGGGCAGCATGTACCACAGGACGGCCTGGAGGATCCCGATATATTTGCCGAGCACAAACTGGCGGCGATTGATCGGCTTTGAGAGCAGCGTCATCGCCGTCTTACCTTCGATTTCATCCGCGACGCTGGTACTGGCCGTCCAGACAGCGATCAACAGGCCGGTGATCAGAATGGTGGCCAGACCGCAGTCCTTCACCATCTTCACGTCCTCACCCAGTGAGAAAAACGGAAGGACGTAGTTGAGCAGCAGCACAACAAGAGCTAAAGCCATACACAACAGGAAGATCGGTTGCCGCACCGCTTCTTTCGTTGTGGCCCGCGCGATGATCCCGGCCTTCGTGCCGTAAGAAAAAATCAGCAGAGCCACCAAGAGCGCCACGCTGACCAGAATCGCAGGCAGCCAGTTATAGGAACCCCGCTGGGTGGCATCTTCCGCAGCCAGCAACAAAGCGGGTAACAGTGACGATGACAGCATGAACAACCTCGCGGAAACAAAACAGAACAAGCGTAGACCGAGCTTCACCGCGATCGAAAATCGACCCGGCGGCGGTGTGTACGTCGATCCTGATCAATTTGTTGGACCGAAGCCGCCAATGTAACGCTGTGAACCGCCGAAGAAAACTGGCGGCACCGATTTGTGAAAGTTTTCGCGATGCAGAGGGGAATTGCGCGTCAGCACCAGCACATCTGCTGGCGGCGACACATGCCAGATGGCTGGCCCCCAAGACGAAACAATAAAAGTCAGCAACGATTGATTGCAGAAAAACCCGCCTCGGCTGCTCAACCCACTTTCGAGCAACCGAGGCCAGAGGCTTTACAGTCCCCAGCCCAACTCTGTTGTCGTACCTTCGATCTCAGACCTGATTAGAGGTGCGAGAGATCAAAGCTCATTCACGTAGTACAGCGGCATCTGAATGAAACGCTGCTGCCGTTCCCGATCGCTGAACAACCAGATCCGGCCTCGCCAGGTCACAGCCATCCGAGGATCACCCTTCCCGGATTCGGTCCCTTCACGAGAACTGACAAGACACTGACCGTTCGCAACGGGCCAGTACTTTTCTGGATTGGCCAGGAATTTCTGGCGACGCTCATCCGACTGGAAGCAGATCAACTGACCCCGATGCTCTGCAACAAATTCCGGTGAGCCACGCTGAACGCGACTTTCTTCCAGGATACTGACCAGACAGTAGCCGTCGAAGCCGAACGAGACCGCATTGACCGGCGAAAGGGCCGATGCCGGTTCGTCGGTGGCGACCAGCGTCCGAGCCGACGTGCCGGAACTCCCCAGTGAGTTCAACACATTGACCAGTTCACTCGCCGACTGAAACCCCGACAAACGTTTCTGGATCGAAAGATCCGGAGAAATCACCAGCGTCGTTGGATAAGCCTCGATCCCCAGTCCGCTGACCAGATCAGGCTGTTCATCCGCATCAATCATGTAGGGCACAAATTGTGACTGGACAACTTCAATCAATCGAGAATCATTGAACGTCAACTGCTTCATTTGCCGGCACGGACCGCACCAGCTCGCTGTCACCGAAACGATGAGTGGCTTCCCGTCACGGTTCGCTTCGTCGACTGCCTGGCGATATGAGGCTCTCCAGTCGATCGCGCGTCCCCGCTCAAATCCCTTGAGCTCTTCGGCCTGTGCCACTGTCGCCAACAGGGCGACGGAATACAGGCTGCTCCACAGGGCGTACATCCTGCCCCGTAAAGCATTCTTCATTTGCAGCATCTGCATACCAACCTCCTGGGCCGAACAATCGTTCTCAGTTCATCCATGTCGATTTCAGGTCCCCCGGAGACTCACGGCCCACACCTTGTTGCCGTCCGGACTGAAACGAGGTCAGAAGGATAGTAAGGGGGGTACGACAGTGCTACGCAGCCCTACACAAGCAACCTGACAGTATTGTAAGCCACCCAAATCACGGGTTGACATTGTCCAGAAACTCCCTCTCGCTCGAAGATGCATTTCCCCCTCGCACGATCAGCACAGGAAATCTCTTCCCCAGACCACAGAATCTCTGACTTATCCGGGTGCTGAAGTCCGTTCCGGCCAGTTCCGCCGATCAAAAAATCGCCGTAAATTGACGGAATGTAAGATTTTACGGCCCAGCGAACTTGTGCGAATTACTCCATGCGGATGTGAGCACGACTTCCAGTTCGCACCGTCCCACTGAACAGTCCGATAGCCTTGGTAGACCTGACCTCTTTCTGCTGCTCGCGAAGAGGACAACGGAGTGAGTACGAGATCGCCAGCGACGTAGCGTCTTCCGCCTTGAGTTCTTCACACTCTCTGTGAAGTGAACCCCCGGAGGAAACGCCCATCCGCGACGCGGCGACCCATGGCAGAAAAAGCCTTCTAATCCAAAGGAGTAGTGAATGTTGGGTCTAAGACGAGTTCGGTTTGTCGACATCGGCACAGGATTGTCGATGATGTTCGGCACCGCAGGGATGCTGGTGGCAGGTGCTCTCACTGCTGCCGAAATGCAGTGCACGCCAGCTCCCGGCTACGCTTCGGGAGTCCCGGTTTGCAATGATCAAATTTTCGCAGACGCGGCCGCTCGCCTGAGAGGCCTGTATGCCGGTTTGCAAGGCGATGGTGGGTCGGGCCCGGCATTACCAGCACCCGCCTGCGGCGTCGGCGGCTGTTCGAGCGACGGAGAGGGAAGTGGCGAAGAGACTCCCAAATGCTGGACTCTGGTCGACCTCTTTGAAGATGACTGCGGCAACAACCACCTGACCGACAACGGCTACAACATCGGCGGTAGCCTCGCTCAGAGCTATACCTGGAACTGGCAGAACCCCAGTAACGGATGGAACGGCCCCGTGACCTGGACCGACCAGGCCAACCAGTACCAGCTCAACCAGTTGTGGATGTTCGCCGAAAAGGCGACCGATACCTCGAAGAACGACTGGGATATCGGGGGTCGCGTTGACCTGTTGTTTGGTACCAACGCCCGTCTGGCAACCTCGACCGGTCTCGAAACCCCGAACCTGAACGGTCCGGGAACCTATGGACTGGCGATCCCCAGCCTGTACGCGGAAGTGGCGTACAAGAAACTGAAAGTGAAAGCCGGTCACTTCGTTTCGCCCGTCGGTTACTTCACCATTGATACGTCACAAAACTTCTTCAATACGATTCCCTACACCTATCAGTGGGGGGAACCATTCACCCACACCGGTGTGGTGGCAACATACGAATTCAGCGAGAACTTCATCGCCAGCAGCGGCTACATCCAGGGCTGGGACAACTTCGACGGCCACAACCCCCACATGGGATACCTGGGCACCTGGGCTTACACCTTCCAGGACAAATCCAGCCTTTCGCATGCCGTGTTCCTGACACAGGAACCGAACTTCAACTTCGAGTTCACACAGCGCTACTACCAGTCGGTTGTCTACAGTAAACCGATCAACGAAAAATGGACATATGTCGGACAGACCGACTTCGGTACCCAGCGAGATGCGACCATCAAGGGCGAACGAGCCAACTGGTACGGTATTGACCAATACCTCTACTACAAGGTCAACGAAAAATGGACATGGGGTGTGAACTTCGAATGGTGGCGTGACGAAGAAGGCTACCGAGTCGCTCAGTTCCTCCCCAGCAACCTTCCCAGCGGTATCACGGGCAACCCCAATGGTACCACCAACCTGCCCGGGGGCTATCAGGGTGACTTCTACCAGCTGACCGTTGGACCACGCTGGTACCCCAAAGGGACCCCCAATCTGTTCGTCCGACCTAACCTGCGATTCGACTGGTTCGACGGCAACATCAACCGTGACGTGAACCCCGCCGGGCTCGCTCCGTACGATGCAGGAACCAAAAACAACCAGGGACTGTTCGTCACCGACGTCGTCTGGATTTTCTAAGCTGAGCTGACACGCCCGACGAGACAACTCTGATTTTGCAACGAGCCGCACGAAGAGCATTTCTTCGTGCGGCTCTCTCCATTTCACCTCGTATGAATCCCACTCTCCCTCCTGGAACGCCCGCAAGCCGTTCACGTCAGGCGAGGCCAATTCAACCAATTTGGAATCACCACTGAACGCCAATCTCGGTCCACTGAGGCAAAGTGGTCGACACCCGGCGAACGGGGAGGCCTTTCTCAAACCTGTCACATTTTTGACCAGTCCCCTGGGAAGACTGTTTTGATTTTTCTCTCATCGAAATGACTTGTTTCTTG
>NZ_DASWWZ010000067.1:0-16161 GCF_036405755.1 Schlesneria sp. | reverse complement strand
CCAAAATGAACTTGCGCAGTGGTGTTTCGATTCGAGTCGAATCGGATTTCCTCGCACAAGTGACTGAACAACCATACCCGCGAAACGAACTTTGGAGTCTGCTATTTCTGCCGCCGTCTCTACCCCCGGTTCAAAAAATCGATTGCAGCGCAGTCTGGAAGATGCCTGCCACATAGCCAAACTGTGCGAAGAGTATCGCGGTAAGGATACGGTGGTACTCGATTTGACCGGTGTCACACCGATCATGGACTTCTTCGTGATCACGACCGGAACCAGTACGCGCCAGATGCATGCACTCAGTGACGAAGTCCGGGTGCAGATGAAAGCTCGTGGACACAAGCCACCCGCAACCGAAGGATACGAGCAGAGTTCCTGGATTCTGCAGGACTGGGGCGACATCGTGTTGCACTCATTTCTGCCAGAAGCGCGCGAGCTTTACGACTTGGAAGGACTTTGGGCCGACTCGAAGCGGGTTGACTGGCGAGCCGTCGTCGCGGCAGCTCCTCGTTAATTCGATGTCCCTCTGCTGATCAGTCTGGTAGGATGACTTCCTGAGCCTGTGTGACATGAGTTGGTGGGGGATTTTCCGGCGAGAATCTCCCCCGAGTGGCGACTCCCGGGGATGAGACCATGACGGCTGCTGCACCCTTCCGGATCGGATTGACTCGCGATTTTCTCAAACCCGATGGGACAATTGGCTTCGGCGATATTGGACTGTCACTGCTGGATGACGCACCGAACATCCACTGGGAATTCCTTGCCGAACATCGACCGGTTCTCGGTCCGGAGCAGATCGCTGGCCTGAACGGATTGCTGGCCCTTTCACCAAAAATCACGGCTGAGACTCTTAAGGGGGCCCGGGAGCTCAGCATCATCGCCCGGTTCGGGGTTGGCTATGACAACGTCGATGTGTCTGCCTGTATTGACGCAGGCGTCATGCTGACGATCACACCGGATGGCGTAAGGCGTCCCGTCGCGGTTTCAGCGATGACCCTGCTGCTCGCACTATCTCACAAGCTGCTGATTAAAGACCGATTGACCCGTGCCGGACAGTGGCACGACAAACTCAACCACATGGGGCAAGGTGTCAGTGGACGGACGCTGGGGGTCATTGGAGTTGGGAACATCGGCCGTGAGATTTTCCACCTCGCCGCGCCGTTCGAAATGCGTCACCTTGGTTTTGAACCCTACCTGAATGCGCCGGTGGAAGGTGTGGAACTGGTGTCGCTGGATACGCTGCTGCGAGAGTCGGACTACGTGGTTGTCTGCTGTGCATTGACTCCGGAAACGAAGCACCTGCTCAATGCAAGCCGACTTCGGTTGATGAAGCCCAATGCCTATCTCATTAATGTGGCGCGAGGACCCATCGTCGAGCAGACAGCACTGGTGCAGGCACTGACAGGTGGTCAAATCGCGGGAGCGGGACTCGACGTGTTTGATGTGGAACCCATCGCGCCAGACGACCCGCTGCTCGCACTCGATAACGTTATTCTTTCACCACATGCCATCTGCTGGACTGACGAGTGCTTCCGGAATATGGGACGCAGTGCCTGTCAGAGTCTGATCGACGTGGCCAGCGGACGAACTCCAGCGCACATCGTCAACCGCGATGTCCTGACGAGCATTGAGCTGGTCCGAAAGCTGGAACAACATCACTGCGCAGCGGCAAATTCGAGCCGGTCCTCTTAGCTTGTTCCTGAGATGGATGCATGTTGGATAAATTGGTGGCGACGCCCATGATCCGCGCCAGCGTGCCCGATCCCAAGGCGTGATGGAGTTGTCCAGCTCGGATAACCCCATCACGCCTTCGATTCATGGGGCCCCCCTGCGAGTGAGTCGCATGACGAGTTAGTCGCATGAAGAGTGCAGACGGCTTTGCTATAACGAGCGAAGGACAACGGGACTGAAACGATGAAGTCTGTTGAAGTCCTGCCGCACACCGCCAGAGGCTGATCGCACTTTTCACGAGAGAATTTTGATGCCGCGTCGAGGGTTTGACCTGCTGGTGGAATTTCTGATCCATCGACATCGGTTCCTGTTGGGCATCGCACTTCTGCTGACCGTGCTCGCCATTCGCCCGGCGAGTCGGCTGGCATTCGACCAGTCGATCGAGTCGCTCTATGCGGCGAAGAACGTCCGTTTGCAGGACTATTCCGAAGGGAAACGCTGGTTCGGAGGGGACGAGTTTGTTTTCGTCGCCTACAGCGATCCGGATCTGTTCTCTGATGACGCGCAGTCGCGCTTGGAGGAACTGGCGAACCGTCTTGAACAGGTTCCCGGTGTTGTAGAGGGGAGCGTTCAAAGTCTCGATCGCACTCTCGCGATGGAGCGGCTTCCGTTCCTGAAGCACAGGCGTGAAGAACTGCTTGACTTCAGCAGGGGAATCTTGCTCGGAGATGACAATCAGACGACTGCGGTCGCGGTCAGATTACTCGAACCGAGCCAATCTCCTGTAACCCGGGATGAGTCCCTCGCACAGATTCAGAAAATTGCGAATGAACAGTCGCTGCCGACGTATGTCGTTGGTGAGCCGGTTCTGGTCCATGACATGTTCCGCTACGCCCAGGAAGATGGAGAGTGGATGGGTTGGGCCGCGTCTGTATTGCTCATCCTCGTAATTCTGTTTTTCCTTCGCAGCCTTCGGTCAATTATCCTGCCTTTCGTCATCGTGCAGTGTGCCATCCTGTGGACGAAAGCGGTGCTGTTCCAGAGTGGTATGCAGTTGAGCATGGTCAGCTCGATCCTGGGGTCTCTCGTCACCATTGTCGGCGTCTCGACAGTTGTTTACATGTCGCTTTACTATCGGAAAATGCGCGAGCAGGCGGATCGAGTGAACGCGTTTCGGCAGACGCTCCACGTCATTGGAATGGACATTTTCTGGGTTTGTCTGACGACGGCCGTGGGCTTCGGCGCCCAATTATCCAGTCGGCTGCACCCGGTCCGTTCGTTTGGCCTGACAATGGTGATTGGTTCGTTGTTCGTGCTGGTGGCCATGATCCTTGTTCTGCCCGCTGGTTTTCTGCTGGGGGCCGAGGGAGGAACGCTCCGCAAACCTCGTGGCGATCGTCAGATGAACCAATCTCTTGAGGGGCTTGCCAAATGGGTTCTGCTGCATCCCTATCATGTCTGGATCACATGCGCAATTCTCATGGCGTGGGGCGTGATGGGACTGTTCCGGCTGAAGATCGAAACCGACTTCAGCAAGAATTTTCGAGCGACAAGTCCCGTGGTTCGTGGTCTGGATTTTATTGAGACACGGTTAGGAGGAACCGGTGCCTGGGAAGTCAATTTTCCTGCACCTGATTCCCTGAACGATGAGCACCTTGAGAAGGTCGCTCGACTGGCACAGTCGCTACGTGAAATTCCGGGAGAGAATGGTCCTGCTCTGACTAAAGTTCTGGCGGTGACGGATGGTCTGGAGTTAATTCCCACGATTCCCTTGCTCGCTGGAACAACCGAGGCGAAAGCCAATCACTTGAACCGAGTACAACCGGAATTTATTCCCAGTTTGTACAACGCCGAAGCAGGGCGAATGCGGATCATGCTGCGTGCGTACGAACGTCAATCATCGGAAGCAAAGCAACAACTGATCGAACGAGTCAAAACGCTCGCGCAGACGGAATTTCCTGAGGCGAAAGTGACCGGGCTGTTCGTGCTGCTGACGTTTCTGATTGAAAGTCTGCTGGCAGATCAATGGACTGATATCATGCTGGGGGGATCCTGCCTGATTGCCGTGATGTCGGTGGCCTATCGCAGTCTCTGGATGGGCTTTGTTTCACTTGTCCCCAACATCATTCCCATTGTGCTCCTGTTGGGGGGGATGGGATGGCTGGGTTTCCCGGTGAATATCGGAACGGCAATGATTTCCAGCGATACGATGGGACTGACGATCCATGACAGCATTTTCTACCTCTCCGCATTTCTGCGTGCCCGTCGGTCGGGGCTTGATTTTCCGACATCACTCCATCACGTTCAATCCGAAGTGCGCCAACCGCTCCTCTATTCGAACATTGCATTGATTGTTGGCTTCCTCGTTCTGGCAACGTCTCACTTTGTCCCTCTGATTTACTTTGGTGTGATTGTCAGTGTTGCCATTGCAGGAGGGCTTGCCGTCAATCTGCTCCTGTTGCCACTCTTACTGCAATTGGGAGAGCGCTTCGAGAAGACCGCTCCCGAGGCAGATGAGCCGAGTCCCGCTTCCAGTTTGTAACCAATGCCCTGCTGATACGCGTAGTGAGGCGATTCATTCCTGATCTCTGGTCGCGGCGAGTGTGTCCGGTGCGCGGCTGCCCTGGTTTTGGTCCATCCGGTTTTCGTGCCTGTCGATTCTGAGGCTACGCGGCCAATGATGTGATCCCTGATGCGGATTAGACTAACCCGTTCCCGAAAATGAGCTGTCAAAGGAGCTTTTCTGGTGGATAACAGCCTGGCGACACGAGTGGCGGTAGTGATCGTTCTGACAATTCAGGCGGGGCTGATCGCCGACGACTGGCCACATTGGCGCGGTCCCTATCGGAATGGGCATCTCAATGAGAAGTCAGGATGGAACGGTCAGACCTGGCTTGCCGACAAGCCTGACTGGACCCTGGAAGTCGGGGAGGGAGCCAGTTCGCCGCTGGTGGTCGGTCCGTCTGTTTTCGCGCTGGGCTGGGCCGAAGGGAACGACACGCTGCGATGTCTGGACGCCGCCACTGGAAAAACGGTCTGGTCTGTCGCACGCCCTGCCCCGCAATGGGGGCGTTTTCACGACGGTGATGAGGGAATGTATTCGGGGGCCTGTTCCACTCCCGAATATGATTCGGAGACAAAGTTTATTTATACGTTGGGAGTTGACGGAGATCTGATCTGCCGTGACACCCGAAACAGTGGAAAAACGGTGTGGGAGATTAACCTCTACGAGACTTACCACGTCAAGAAAAGGCCTCGGCTGACGCGTGCTCCTCAGCGCGACTACGGTTATACATCAAGCCCGCTCGTGCATGGTGACTGGTTGCTGGTCGAAGTCGGTGCCGACTCGGGATGCCTCAAAGCCTTCGACAAGCGAACCGGACAGCTCATCTGGTCCTCGGAGTGCGTCGACCCCGCTGGGCACAACGGCGGGCCGGTGCTGATCACTGTCGAATCCGTTCCTTGCGTGGGGCTGTTCACCGTCAATGGACTGGTCGTCATCCGCCTGGACGAGGGGCACGAAGGAAAAACTGTCGGAACTTATCCCTGGATTACTGACTTCGCGAATAACGTCGCTTCACTGGCGGTTTACGAAGATAATTTGCTGATTACCTCGCAGTACAATCACAAGTCGATCTGTCGATTGAAGGTTACCCTCAGCGGGATCGAAAAAGTCTGGGAAGCGGACTATTCCTCAAAAGTTTGCACCCCAATTATTCACAAGGGCTTTGTCTACTTTACGTGGCAACGTCTGCGATGCCTGGACTGGGAGACGGGCGAGCAGAAATGGGAAGGGGGGAGCTTCAGTGATCCCGGTTCCTGTATTGTCACCAGTGATGACCGCCTGATTGTCTATGGTTTCAACGGCAGGCTGGCTCTCGTCGAAACGGCGGTTCGATCGCCTGAAGAGTATGTCGAACTTTCGGTTCAGGAGCGACTTTTCCGAACTGAGGCCTGGCCCCACGTTGTCATGTCCGGCGGCCGCATCTTTTGCCGTGACCGCCTCGGAAATCTCGCCTGTTTCCGCGTCGTCGATTGAGGGGGCTCTACACGGCAGGACAGATCCGCAGTGACGACACCGGCCTGCGACCCGGTTCAACAGTGTCGAATTGTTGATTCTTTACGCCAGGATTTCACTGATAGGGACACCCCCTTGCGAGATTTCGACGGGGCGGTTTGTGTGATCGGGAACTCTTCGTTCGGGGTCAATCCCCAGGGTCTGGTAGATCGTCGCAATCAGATCGGCGGGGCGGACGGGTTTATCTTTCACGTAGGCCGCCTGAGAGTCAGAAGAACCATGGATGGTTCCCCCCTTGATGCCAGCTCCCGCAAGCAGGGATCCGAAGCAGTTCGTCCAGTGATCGCGCCCGGCATTACCATTGATTCGAGGAGTGCGACCCATTTCGCTGGTGATCACGACCAGCGTTTCGTCCATCAGTCCGCTGGACTGCAGATCCTGCATTAAGGCGGAAACCGTCTGATCAAATCCGGGTAATTTATTCTGCTTCAGGATATTGAAGTTGTTGGTGTGTGTGTCCCAGGCATCGTAATCAACATTGACGGGACCCCAGTACAAGTCCCAGGTGACGTTGACGAAACGGACACCGGCTTGAATCAGCCTGCGGGCGATGAGGGTCGAATTTCCGAAAAGGGTTCGCCCATAGCGTTCGACAATTCGGGGGTCTTCCTGTGTCAGGTCGAACGCCCGTCGCATCTTCGATGACGTCAGGATATCGAACGCCTGCTGCTGATTCCGCTGAAAGGTAGAGGCAGTGAGGATCTGTTCCGCTCGCCATCGTTCCTCGTCAATCTGATTCAGTAGCGACCGCCGTTGATTCAAACGATCAATGGTCATTCCCTCCTGGAGCGAAGTGCTGGGCAGGAGGGGTTCGCCTCGAACAATCTGTGGATTCCCTGGAAGCGGGTCAAAAGAGGTCTTGTCGTAATAGGGCTGACATTCGGTCGTCAGCGCGTCGTAACGCTTGCCCAGGAATCCGCCGTACGGTCCAGCACGGCGAAATGCCTGACCCCAGCCGAGCCAATTCGGCATGTAGACGTACTGGGGCAATTCCGCCTGTTCACCGCTTAGATATTGCAGCACGGATCCGAGACTGGGGGGATCGGTTTCGCGCGGGTGCTGGTCAGGAGGGAGCATGTCGTAACCGGTAAAACAGGGAAGGCAGTTGTGACAACCCGCCTTGTGATTCACCGACCGGATAAACGCAAACTGGTGAGCCCACTGAGCGAACTGCGGCAGGTGCTCGCAAACATTGATTCCCGGCACCGACGTGGGAATCGGCTTGAATTCCCCCCGGACCTCGGCGGGGGCATCCGGCTTCAGGTCGTACATGTCCTGTGTTGCAGCGCCACCCAGCAGGAAAATGAAAATGACGTTCTTCGCTTTGGCGTCGTGTACCAGGCCTGCATCTTCGGCAGCCAGAATCTGTGGAAGTCCGAAACCACCTAATGCGGAAAGTGCCCCGGCTTTCAGGGTCTGCCGACGTGTAATACCATCACAACAACGACGCGGACTTCCAAGCAGATTCAGCATGGGGATCTCGCCGCAAGAGGGACCGATCTGTACGCATCAATAGATTTTGATTATACTTCTTTTGCGGGGTTCATCCAGTGAATTCGCATCGAACCTTGCGCGGTTGGGGCCAGGGAGTTCTTCCCGAAAGTCGATGAAGAGTGGGGATTTAAGAGCAAGACAGCCCAATTACGATAAAATAATCAGAATAGAGAAACTCCCGCAGCACTTCAGCGGCGAGCAACTTGAACTTTCAGCAAGACAACAAGCAATATGCCCAATTCGCCTCGTTCTCGCTGTAATGGCCCGAAACCCACGCGGCGCGAAATTCTCCGCATGGGATTAACCGGTTTTGCTGGCCTGACCCTGAGCGACATTCTCAGGCTTCAGTCGACCGCCGCTGAACCTGCAACGACGTCGACCTCGGGGGATCGTCCGGCCATTATTCTGGTCTGGCTGCGCGGCGGGGCCAGTCACCTGGAAACGTTTGATTGCAAACCCGAAGCATCGCTCGATTATCGCGGACCGTTCCAACCGATTTCGACGAACGTTCCGGGGATCGAAATCGGGGAACACCTCCCACTGCTTTCGCAAATTGCTGACCGATACACACTGCTGCGATCGGTGGCCCATACGGGAGGTGGACATCCCGCAGGTTCACTTCAGGTGCTGGCCGGTGACACAGATCCCCAGGACAAACTTGTTCCGATTCTGCCCGACTGGATGACCGTCGCCAGCAGTTTTCTCTCCGATCCCAAGCGGGGGATTCCAAATTACGTTGCTGTCAATCCGATTGACAATTACGACAACTTTACGATTGCAGGACCGACGTATCTCGGCCCTTCGCGGGAAGCATTCAAGGTCCTCGGCGATCCCAACGCCCCCGATTTCCGAGTCCCCAATATCGGCATGCGGGATGAGAGCGCTTTGCACGTGTTGAATTCGCGTTCATCGCTGAAAGCGAATCTTGATCGCATGCTGCGGCGGGTCGATCAGTCCGGTGTGATGGACGCCATCGATAAGTTTGATGAACAGGCCATCAATCTTTTGACGAACCCCGCAGCGAGGACGGCGTTTGATCTTTCGCTCGAACCCGACTCGGTGCGAGACCGCTATGGTCGCAACCAGTGGGGACAGCAATGCCTGATGGCACGACGTCTGGTGGAAGCGGGGGTGGATATCGTGGCGACCGAGTTTGACGGCCCTCTGTGCGGGCGCGTTCAGAACTGGGACGATCACGCCGTCAACCAGCATGTCTTCGATGCATTGAGTTTCCGTCTACCGACATTGGATCAGGCTGTCTCGGCTCTGATTGAAGATGTCTACGCTCGCGGGCTCGATCGCCGTGTGATGGTGATCGTGACCGGCGAGTTTGGTCGGACACCGCGGATCTCGTATGTCGCCAGCAGCGGCGGAGGTGTGGCGAGTGCTCCTGCGGGAACGGTTCAACCGGGGCGTGATCACTGGCCGAATGCCAACTCGATGCTGTTCGCGGGTGGCGGAATTCGCACGGGGCAGATCATCGGAGCAACGGACGCGCGAGGTGAAAATCCAGTTTCACGTCGAGTCAGTCCTGCCGACTTTCTGGCTACGATCTATCGACACCTGGGGATCGATTACAAGCACGCATCGATTCTCAACTTTGCTGGTCGTCCGGTTCCGATTGTCGAGAACGGAGAAGCAATTCCCGAACTGACTCGAGCATAAAGTCCGATGGAACGACGTTTCGCGTTCAGGGCCAGTGCTTTGCCGCGTCCAGTCGCAGGGCACGAATGGCGAGTGAGAACCATTCGATTTGAGGGCTCAGTCGCGGGCTGGGTCTGACGGATGTCATCACTTCAGCCTCGCCGCACTGAGGCGGCGGGTAACGCGTGCGAAGTTTAGCCGACGGTTACCAGGGAACTTCCATCAGGTTGACGATTTTACGAGCCATGGAATTCAGATTGTCTTCCATGGCTGTGGCGAGAGATTGCCCCAATTCGGGAGAGAACTCGGCCTGACCCGTCAGCGGAATAAGCTCGGGCGTGAGCGGCAATTCCTGCTCAGCGATCAGCTCGCCTGTTCGCAAATCTTCCCAGCGAACCTGAACCATCAGCGTGATTTGCAGTTCGCGAGGGTCGTCTTGAGCTGTTTCCCCGAGGACATCTTTTCGAAATCCAACGATCTTGCCGGTCAATCGCGTATCGGCATTTCGACCTTTCGATAGTCGATAATGCGAACGTTTTGTGATTTCCTTTTGGACCGCTTCCGTCAGTTGATACTCGATCCCCCGCCGATTCGTGGTGTTTTCGAAAATCGGGACTGCAACCGACTTGATGTCGGTTCGAAAGTCATTGCCGACCGTGTAACCACAGCCGGACACCAACACTGCCAGCACCACGCTCAACCGGTACCAGTTGCGTGAAGTCACGCGGACACCGCATCTCCGCTCGCCATCCAAATGATGAGCGTCTGACCGGGAAGCCTGTTCGCGAACAACGATCATCCCAGCCGGATGTGGGGCCATCCAGGTACTGCGGGGCGGAATGGTTGGTTCGTTATTCATCGCTGGATTTCACGATTTCTAGAGGCGTGCTCGCCCAGGCTTATTCGGTTCCATTTCACGTGCTTCCGATTCAGATCCCGGAGGCAATCTGTCGGGCGTCTGGTCATCGTCCCCCCAGCTGTTTCTGCGTCGAGGCGGATTCACCGGCTCTTCGGCTGGAGCTTCTTCCTCGTACATTTCTTCGTCTTCAACGACTTCGTCCTCCGCCTCTTCTTCGGATGTTTCCGAAAAGCGTTTCGGAGCCGTACCAGTCGACTTTGCCGTCTTGCTGCGTGGCCCACCGACAAGTGGATAGTTCTTCAGGCGATATGTGAAATTTTTAGGGACAATATTGTCAAAGACCGTGGTCTTCTTCTGATCGATGGGCGACAGGAACGCGGCGCCACTGGCGTATTCAGGTCCAAGTTCGACGAGTTTGGCGCGAGCGAGTTTCGCGTACTGAGAATTGGGGAATTTATCGATCACCTGATGGCAATAAATCGCTGCGGCTTTCTTGTTTCCTTTACGCAACCAGAACTTGGCCTGTGACCAGTCAATGAGTGCCTTGGCATCTTCGATTCGTGCCAGTTCGCTCTGAATCCGGTCTTTCTCAGGCAGATTCGGATACAGTCTGACCGTTGCCTCTTTGAGCTTCTGAGCTTCTTCCAGGGTGCGTGTTTCGTAGTCGGGGCCCTGGTAGGACATCAGCTTGACGTGGGAGCCCAGAAGGAATGCGTTCTGCACGTGCGGACTGTTAGGGAACGTCTCACGCAACATCTGAAAGTAGCGATCCGCTTCGATATAGTTTCCTTTTCTCGCGTGGTAACTGGCGACCAGCATCATGGCGTCGTCAGCCAGCGGCCCGGTCGGATCATTCATCCAGACGGCGGAAAGTGCGGCCACACCGTTTCCGGGTGTGTCGAACAACGGTTCTTTCTTGTTCGTCAGATTAGGGACAAAGACGAATCGAGATTTCGCCGTGTGCGGCTTTTCCTCGGAGGGGAGTTTCTTGTTCGGGTCTTCGAAATTGACCTGTTCGATTTCATCGAGTTTTGCCACTTCCGGAAAGTCGAGCCAGAGGCGGCCGACTTTGAACATTCGCTCGCTCACCACATTCAGGTGGCGCGTCGAAGGATATTCTTTCAGCAGGACGGCGTAGATGTCGTGAGCACGGGAGTAGTTGTCGAGTTGCCAGGCCGCCTCGGCCTCCATAAACAGGGCATCTTCGCGAATTTCGCTCTTCTTGAATTTCTTGCCAACCTTCTTGAACGCCTTTTGGGCTTCAAGGAACTTCTCTTCTTTATAGAGTTCAGTGGCGGCCAGGTATTCTTCGGTACCCGCGATCGGCTTCAGCGACTTGCCGGAAAGTGACAGCTCCTCTTCGTCGCTCTCTTCTTTCTGTCTGCGGAAGACATTGCGTAGAGCTCGTTCTGTCGGCCCCTGGACGCGGTCGATGTTCGGATACGTTTCTTTCAGCAGCGCCGATTTTTCCCATGGGGTAGCGCAGCCTGAAATCAGTACGAACAACACGACTCCACAGACCCATGGTCTGCGTGTGCTTAAGATCCGGCGATAGATGGTTGTGTTGTCCATGGTCGTCCATGACCGAGACGCAGCCGGTCGGCTGGTTGAGTGCTCGCTGTATTAGTGGTCGAGGTATTTCAACATTTTTGGCCGTTTGCCCATGACGTGGCAGATGGCTGACGTCGTAATCCGTTTCAGTTCTTTGAGCTGAGCCGGTGTCAGATTCAGTCGCTTCCAGTCGGTTTCACTCTCACTCGACAGCAGCCGCATTGCAGCGGCGGCACCTGCGTGAACAGCGATTTGTGTGTATCCCTCTCTTTGACAATCCGGACAGATGAGTCCCCCTTCCGAGACCCAGTACCCAAACGTTCTGCCGGCTGTCAGTTCCGCGCCGCATGCGACACAGTTTTCCAGATCTGGCAGTTGCCCAATTTCTCGCAGTAAAACAAGTTCAAAACGGATCACACCGAGCAACATGGTTTCTGAATTCTGAAACAGATTCAGAGCATCTTGCGCGGCGGAATATAAAACAGGATGTGGATCGTAATCTTCAGTGAGTGCTAACAGGATTTCAGCCAGGTAATAGCCAGCGTAAAGGCAGGCTAAATCACGTTCTTGAGGGTGGAACCGCGTAACGAGTTTGGCTTCAGTGAGGAGATCTAAACCAGACGTGTTCTTGCGGAGGAAGACTATCTGACATGTCGAGAGAAGGTCAAGAGCGGATTCAAACGGCCCTTTCAGCCTTCGCCCCCCTTTCGCCAACGCCGATATCTTGCCAAAGTCACGCGTAAAAATGACGACGATCCGGCTGGATTCGCTGTAGTCTGTGACCCGTAACAGTAGTCCCTCTGACTTTTCGCTCGACATCGGTCCGCGTTCTTCTCTCAAGTGGTCCGTCAATTTGTGAGATCAGTTTCGATGCGAGAACGATTCACCATTGAGATCGGCGCGAACATCGGTGGCGGGGATCCCTACGACCGGAAGTGGTTCACGAGCCGGTCTCGCTTCATCGTCGACTGCCACAGTATCGATGGGTACACCGTCCACCTGTTGCCGCAACAGTAGATAGCTGATCGTTGCTGCAGACCAGAAAAAACTGCTGCCGACGGCACCGACTGCCAGGCGAAGCAGGAACGAGAGTGGCGAGAAGAGCGCAGAGGTGGCTCGCTCATTGCCGCTACCCCAGGCGGCGCTCGACAGGGCACACCAGATTGTCGTGTCCGCGAACAGATGGGCGAGCGACATCAATACGGTGCCTGCTCCGAAACTGACTGCGATGAAACTTAAGACGTACCAGGGTTTTGAAGTCATTCCACTGTAGGCTCGACTCAACGCACCGAAGCTGTCGCAGTCATCCGTCGCCACAGCAGCGACCATCAGGGGCCAGCCTACAGTGGTCACGAGCAGCAGAAATGCCATTGCGCCAGCCAGAATGAGAATGAAGGGTGAACTCAGCAACAGCCAGGCCTGACCAACCCAAGGAAGCCGCCCAATCAGTCCGATGATTGCGATGAGAAGCCCGGCAATGAGCGTCGCGAACAGCGGCGTAAGGGGGGCCATGATCGCCGAATACCACCGTCGCACGCTGTATTGAAGAGCCAACTGGATGGAAGATTCGCGGTGGCCGCCGAACAGGATCGCAGCGCGACGACAGATCACGGTACCCGCCAGTGACCACAAGCCGATGGCGAAAGCGAACGAAAACAGAGCCTTTGTCCGATAGCCCCAACTCACATCAGAAGAGAGTATGGTTCTGGCAGGATGAAAGACGCTCGTCCAGGGCCACAGGAATGACTGCAGCGTGAAAGCACGGGCAACGATCTGAGACCTGTTCGGCAGGGCGACATGGGATTCGATCAATTCACCCGTGCTGGTCTGCTGGACTGTGATGGGTGGGACATTGACCGAATCAGCAGTTCTGACAACGTCTCCCGCCAGCCAGTGAGCGACGAAAAAAAGAAACGTCGCCGCCATCGAGATTGCGATTGAACCCGGCGACAGGGCGATGCGCGCTGCCTGCAGCAGTTGGAATGCGCGCATTTGCCGCAGGAAAGGGTATCGACCGACAGAAACGTCACGAGGCATTCTTATTCCCTTAATCACTCGGGGGATGATTTCTGGCCCGAGACTGCCTTCCTTTTGCAATCTTGATCACGACAGCCGCTGAACGTTTCTGACTCGAGTCGATTCCAGGTGAAGTATGGTCTTCTTCTGCTCGTCTGGCTCCCGAGAGAAACGTTAAGCGGCTTTCTTCAGCATCTGGGTGAAATAGTCAAGTACCCCCTGGGCATCGACTTCCGTCAGGGCGTCCACGTTGTTGTGCCAGGCGGGTCGGTGCCGGCGATCAAAAATTGTCATTCCCCGGGTCAGTTGCCCTTCGGTTTCGACATCGACGGACAATGTGGCTCGCTTGAAAAGCCGGGGTTGCGAGATTGCGGACAGTGCCGTGATCTCGGGTAACCAGACACCTTCTACTCCAAGATATTGACGGTGAGCCCGCATCGAGAAGGGAAGGAGATGACGCAGGAAGGCACCGTAACGATTCGATTCCGACAGATTGAGTCGGTCCAGTTGATCGAAGGTCAGCATCGCCCGGTGACTGACGTCGCGGGGGACGATCAGCTTCATTGTTGGCGATTTCAGGACCACCTTGGCCGCCTCGGGATGATGGAACACATTAAATTCGGCGACCGCGGTGACGTCTCCTTCGCTGGTGACGGTCCCGGCCAGGCAAACCAGACTTCGAAGACTGCCGAGAAAACTGGCGTCGCGGTCAGCTGCGAGTGCCACGTTGCTGAGCGGTCCCAGTGTCAGGAGAGTGATCTCATCGGGAAATTCCCGAGCGAGTTCCGTCATGAGCTTTGCAGCGTCGCGGGGATGATGGAGATCAGCGACAGCGACGGGAAGTTCGCCTAAGCCATCTGGTCCGTGGAGGAGCCGTTGCTGATTCAGCCATTCGGGACTGGGGTCGACGGATTCGGCTTCGAGCATCCGCTGTGCTGCTTCGGCCTGGCCGATCCGGGGCCACTTGGGCGGATCGAGAGCTTCCACAATCGCTTGCAGATTTCTGCCTGCCTGAACTGCAGAAACGGTCCCTCCGACCGCCGTCAGTGCGATGACGTCGAGATCGGGATCCGCCAATGCCAGCGCAATGGCCAGCGCATCTCCGATTCCTGGATCCGCATCAATGATGATTTTCTGTGGCATGGATCATGTCTCTTGCTATGAGGCTGGTTTGCCATTCAACTCTCGCCGTCAGACTTGCACGTCCCGAGAAAAAGGGGACTCAAGGTCCCGCGTGCAGTCGTCTGAGCACCATCGCCGCACCGACCAATTGTTGGCCCTGTGTCGCTGCCGGGGCAACGGCTCCGTTGTGCACAGATCGTAGGCCGTCGCGCTGAACCGTTCAATCCCTTGTTGTGGCTTGCGTTGAATCAAGTCATTTCATCGCCAGTGTTTGAATTCGAACCAGGAGTAACAGGTGACACACGACACACAGAGTCGTCATCACCAGGGCAGCCGAAGCGAAAAATGCGTCGGAAGGGCCGCGAAACAGGCTTATTCCCATGATAATTCCAAAGTAAACTCCAATCGTCAGCCCGAAGGCGACCGCGACGGCGCCCCACCTGACAATCAGTGCTGCGAGTGGAGCGAAGTGCGGTGGCAAAAGGAACAACAGAACGACGCACCAGCCGCCATGTTCGTTCTGTAGTAAGCTGTAGAAGTCGCTTCTTCCCGATACGGTGGTCAGCGTGACGGCCAGGAGTACCAGCGGGCCGGGAAACCATCCCAGGAGGGATCCCAAAAATTTGGAATAGACTATCCTGACAGGTGACTGAGGCAACATCAGCAGTGCGGCTAACGTCTGGCTACGAATTTCATCGTGCATGGCTTGCGCCAGGGCCATCGCAGCGTCGATCGCAATCGCCAGCGACAGGAGCATTTGGCAAAGACCAACTGCACCATTCGGGCCGAACGAAGCGTCAAGAAAATGGTCGAATCCAAAAACAATCAAGCATAGACTCAGATAGAACCCGAATCGGACGAAGATCGTGCCGATTCCTCCTGACACGAAATGAAAATCTTTCCAGACAAAGGGGTTTGGCCACGGCCGTCCGGCATTGAAATGCAAGAAGGCTCGCTGGCGTGCCACGAGTCCCCGGGATGATGCTTCGGTTGATGTGGCTAAGGAGGCGGTCCCGAACAGCAACCAGGCCAGACCAGACAGGACGAATCCCAGCAAGACGTTCGAGATGACCTGGAAGCTCCAGATCGACTGGCCGAAACCTGTGGTGAGGACTTCCCCCATTTTTAAGTAGATACACAGGTTTTCCATACTTTCCAGAAACGCCCTCCACATCGAAATCGAGGTGGTAGCGGTCACTCCCTGAATCGTACTCTTCGCCAGCTTAATGAGAATCAGCTTCGCGATGAGCGGGACCAGGAAGTAAATCGAAAGGCCGACAATCATCATCGAGCTGGCGGTTCGATTTCGAGATGCCAGAGTGGAACAGAGAAGCCCCATCCCCGCGAGAAAAACCATATAAGCGACCAGAGCCAGCGTGATGGCCTGGACTTGCAGCGTTGTCACTCCCCCCATGGTCACGGAGAGCAACATAAAGGGGTACTGTGCTGCTACAAGCAGGATTGCCTGCCAGAATCTTCCGATGGACTTGCCCGCCAGGATCCCAAGCGGACTGACACCCGCCATCAGCATCAGTCCCAGGGTATCCTCTTCTTTTTCTTCAGTAATGGATGTTGAGAAATAACTGAGTCCCAGCAACGTGATGAAGGCCAGATCCAGAAACGCGATCCCCTGAAAGAAGCGCAGACCGGGAGCCCCAAACCTGTTCTGCGTTGACAACGCAAAACAGAGAGAAACATAGATTGATCCCACCAACCCCAAACGACACAG
>NZ_DASWWZ010000066.1:0-9805 GCF_036405755.1 Schlesneria sp. | reverse complement strand
AGAGCAGGGAGGTCTGCCGACCAGTGTCGTCTCTCGACGGCTGACGGAGCTGACTCGATTGACCAACGCCCTGTCGAAGGTCATAGAATCCGACTCTCTGGGAGACTGGCTGCAGACGCCGAATTCCGCCTTTGACGGATTGATGCCGATCGAGGTCATCGACCGGGGTGAAAGTGACCGGCTGTGGGGGATGATTTACGGTTTCAGATCTGGCGACGACTTGTGAAGACCTTGTCCCTCGAAAGACGTGAGTCTGTGATGGGGCGACATTGAAAGGAAATGGATGCGACTGGAGACGCAGGTCGTGACGGCGACAGATGCCGTTGAGCTTTTTGTTCGAAGTTATCTTCCCGACCAGCGTGATCCCCGGCGTGTGCTTTACTGGGTGCACGGTCTCGGCGAGCATGGGGGGCGGCATGAGCATGTTGCCAAATGTCTGACCGAGCAGGGGTGGAGCATGATCGTGGCGGACCTGCGGGGTCACGGCGGTTCCGGCGGCACACGGACTCATGTTGCCAGTTTTGATCAGTATGTCGATGACATCGTCTTGATCTGGGAAAGACTGGGGCTTACCGCATCACCCCCCACACTGCTGGGGCACAGCATGGGTGGGCTGGTCGTGGTGAGGGCCGTTCAGACGGGCAAGGTGGCCCCTGCATCCCTGGTTCTTTCGTCGCCGTTGCTGGGGTTGAAGTTGCGAGTGAATCCCGTCGCAAAGCTGTTGGGGCGCGCGGTCGTCCGGTTCCTGCCCACGCTGCGCTTTTCCAATGGCATCGATCCCGCCAATATGACAACGGATTCTGAGTTCGCTGCCGCGCGTCGAAGCGATCCTTTGATCAATAAGACCGTGACGGCGGGCTGGTTTTTTGCTATGCAGAAGGCGAAGGACGCAGCGATTCGGGATGCAGCCAGGGTTTCCCTTCCCTTGCTGGCACTGCAGGGGGGGAACGATCGGACCACGGATCCAGAGGCATTGGCGAAGTGGTTTGAACGCGCTCGGTCCCAACCCAAACAACTGCTCCTGTTACCTGATCACATTCACGAATTGTTTTTCGAATCGGACTGGCAACAGACGACTCTACAGATGTTGAACTGGCTGGAGTCAATCCGCTGAGACGTGTCTCGAGGTGGTGAAATGAAGAGTAAGAGCGTTCGGAATCTGAAATTCAAACCCTGTGCGGCAGAAGCCACGCTCGACGTGCGACGAATACTGGTGCGAACCTTCCCGGTCGCGCTGGTCCTGCTGTTGCCCTGGAACAGCGTCCGGGGAGAGGACAACGCGAAGATTCCCCCCGCCGTGAAGCGGGACGTCGATTTCGTCAAAGACATCCAGCCGCTGTTCAAAGAGCATTGCCTGAAGTGTCATGGCGAGAACCGGCAACGGGGCGACTTTCGGCTGGACGACAAGGGAGCGGCCCTGAAAGGGGGGGAAAGTTTCGCTCCCGCGATCATCCCCGGTGACGGTGCTGCGAGCCCCCTTGTCCGCTTCACCGCCGGGGCTGTTGAAGGAATGGAAATGCCCCCGGAAGGGGAGCGGGCTCTCTCGCGGGATGAGGTCAGCCTGCTGCGGGCCTGGATTGATCAGGGAGCCAAATGGCCTGATGAGCCGGGGAAAAAGCAGGAAAGCGCTCCTCACTGGTCCTTTCAGCCGGTCGTGCGTCCTGAGATTCCGGAAGTCGCTCCGGGGAACAGGGACTGGACACGAAGTCCCGTTGATGCGTTCATCGCACAGAAGCTGGAACAGGTCCCGCTCACGCCGTCTGAGAGCGTCACTCCCGGGCTGAAGCCTTCACCTGATACTGACCGCATCACGTTCATTCGACGTGCCACGTTCGATATCACCGGGCTGCCTCCGACTCCTGCAGAGGTGATGGACTTTGTTGGCGATCAGAGTCCTGACGCGTTCGAACGTTTGATTGACCGGTTGCTGGCGTCGCCCCATTTTGGGGAACGCTGGGCCCGACACTGGCTCGACACAGTCAAGTTCGCCGAAAGTAACGGGTTTGAAACGAATCAGCCCCGTCCCGCTGCCTGGCCCTACCGTGACTACGTCATTCGTGCGTTCAACGAAGATAAGCCGTTCGATCAATTTCTGTTCGAGCAACTGGCGGGTGACACGGTCGGGATTCATGAAGCGACCGGCTTCCTGGTGGCGGGGGCGTGGGATCAGGTGAAGAGCCCGGACCCGACCCTGACTGCTCAGCAGCGAGCTGACGAACTGCACGATATGGTCAGCACGACCGGCAGTGCCTTTTTCGGACTGACGGTCGGTTGTGCCCGCTGTCACAATCACAAATTCGATCCGATCTCGCACAGTGACTACCATGCGATGAAGGGGGTGTTTGCCGGTGTGGTCCACGGTAATCGTCCCTACACTCCACCCGGTTTTGAGGACCCGCAGCCACTGATCGAGGAACTTCGTGGCGAACTCGCGAATCTCGATCGCCAGCTCGGACAGTTTGAGCCGCTGGCTTTTATCGGAGACGACTCTGCACGATTGCAGGGCAAGCAGTCGTTCCCTCATGAAGCCGTTTCCACACTGCTGCTGGATGATCTGGCCGTCGCGACGGGTTCCGGCGCCAGCGTCACGGTCCTCGTCCCGCCGATTGGTTCCGAGCCTTACCGGGCAGGAAAGGCGCGCGGTGAATTAAGCGATTCGGGTGACACGCAGCGGTATCCGAATCTCGGTCGCAGTTATTCGTACTGGAACCAGGTCGCTAATCGGGATGTCTTCACGTGGAACCCCGGGCTGAGTGGGCGATGGCGTCTCTGGTTGTCCTGGGGTTGTGGATGGAACACGCACGCCGCTGATGTCATGTACGTGCTTGATCTGGACGGAGATCTCGGGACAAAGGACGATCAGACCGAGATTGCCCGCGTCGATCAGCGGAAGTTTGCCGATGGAACTGGGGGCGAACAGAGTCAGCCCCTTTGGAGTGGACTCTATGACGCTGGGGTCCATGAATTCACTCCGACGGCGCGCGTGGTGCTGCGCGGCGGGGAAGGATCGGCGTACGTCACGGCCGATGTTGTCTGTTTTCAGCGAGCGATGACAGACAGTCCGCTCGTTCATTCCTCGTTGCCTCGGTTGCGGTCTGCGGTGCAGCGACGAGCCAATACCGAACGCTTTCCTCCCATCCGGTCCCGGTTCGTAAAATTGACGATCGAAGCCACGACCGGTGGCGAGCCGTGTCTGGACGAGCTTGAGGTGTTTGAAGCCGATAACGGTTCTCAGACAGGTCCGAATAATGTCGCGCTGGCGAGCGTCGGGACAATTGCGACCGCCTCATCAAGCCTGCCCGGTTACGACATTCACCGGTTGGCCAACGTGAACGACGGTCGCTACGGGAACTCGGCCAGTTGGATTTCTAATGAACCGGGGCGAGGCTGGGTCATGTTGGAGTTTCCGGAACCGGTCGTCATCGACCGGATCGTATGGAGCCGTGATCGGCCCGAGAATGGACAGTTTCAGGACCGAATCCCGTCGAAGTACCGGATCGAAGCCGGGATGGAGCGAGACTCGCTGCAACTGGTCGCCTCATCGGAAGACCGAATACCGGAGGACAACGGCGCGGGTAAGGTGCATGTCAACCCCGCGTTAAGTGAGGCCGAGTTTCAGTTGGCTCGCAAGCTGGAAGTGCAGGGGGAATCGCTCCGCAGCCGGTTGCAGAAGTTGTCGGCTCGACCGATCGTCTATGCTGGTCAATTCACAACGCCAGAACCGATCTACCGGCTGCATCGAGGTGATCCCATGCAGCCCAAGGAACGGATGCAGCCTGCCGGTCTCGCCTCATTCGGTACAAAATGGCAACTCAATGAAGAGGCAACGAGTCCGGAACGTCGACGGGCTCTGGCGAACTGGATCAATGATCCGGATCATCCGTTAACGACGCGTGTGATGGTCAACAGACTCTGGCAGTACCACTTCGGGCAGGGGCTGGTGCAGACCCCCAGCGATTTCGGGAGAAACGGAACGTCTCCGTCGCACCCGCAGTTACTGGACTGGATGGCCAGCGAGGCCCGGGTAATGGCGTCGCCGAAGCGGATTCATCGACAGATGTTGACCTCGTCGACCTACCGGCAATCGAGCCATGCGCGTCCGGAAGGGTTGCAGGCGGATGCCGCGACCCGGTTGCTGTGGCGGTATCCGCCGCGGCGACTGGAAGCCGAACCACTGCGGGATGCGATTCTGGCGGCGGCCGGTAATCTGGACGACCGCATGTTTGGTCCGGGGTTTGACCTGTTCGAGGCCAATACCAATTACGTCAAAGTCTACAACACGAAGCAGGAATTCGGTCCGGCGGAGTGGCGAAGAATGGTCTACCAGTCGAAGCCGCGAATGCAGCTCGATGAAGTTTTTGGACAGTTCGACTGTCCCGATGCCGGTCAGATCGCACCGAAACGGACTTCTTCCATCACGGCACTGCAGGCGCTGAACCTGCTGAACAGCCGATTCGCCATTCAGCAGGCCCGGCAGTTTTCGAACCGGTTAGCCAACGAGATGAGCAAGGACCCGACCGCACAGGTCAGGCAGGCGTTTCTGCTGGCCTACCAGCGGGAACCTTCCAGCGAAGAACTGGCTGACTCCATCGAGCTCATTCAGCAACATGGCCTGGAATCATTCTGCCGAGCGATTCTGAATTCCAACGAGTTCTTATTCGTTTTCTGAGACCGTGATGGGGTTCATGTGTGTTGATTCCCGTTGATCCCATCGACGGAGCAGGTGGTGGATTGTTTAAGGGCCGGTTTTACTTCTCAGCGATCTTATAAAGCGCTGTATCTGTTCGAAGATACATGGCCCCCTTTGAAAAGGCGGGGGTTGCGAACGTCCGACCGGGGACTGTGTTCTGGCCGAGGACTTCGAACTCCGTTCCGCGCTTGACCCAGGTGGCGGTCCCGTCTTCGTCCATGAACAGAATCCGGTCGTTCACGTAGACCGGTGAAGACGAATAGTTTCCTCCCAAGCGACCCGTCCAGTAGCGTTCCCCCGTTTTCGCGTTGACGCAGGTGGCGACGCCTCGGTCCGAGACGGTGTAAAGTTCCTCACCGACGAGTAGAGGGGACGGGGTGCTGGGGGCGCCCGGCTTCATCCGCCAGACGATACTCTTGTCGGTGACGTCCCCCTTGCCGCCGAGTTTCACAGCGAGGACTTCCGGATGATCGTAGTCATGGTTGTAGAACACCATCCCGAAGCCGAGGGCGGGCTGGGGCACGATGGACCAGCCGGAGGTCACGACCTTCCATAATTCGGCACCTGTGTCAGGGTCGTACGCCGCGAACATTCCTGGACCGGGAGAAAGCACCTGGGGCTTCCCATTCACTTCGGCGACGGTAGATGTTCCGAAGGAGTGAGACGGACTTCCGAACGTGGATCGGGGGGTCTTCCACGCGATCTTTCCGGTGTTCGCGTCCACCCCGATGACGAAGGGGTCCTTGCTGCCGTCACACGAGACAACGAGCTTTCCACGGCAAAGGACAGGTGTGCCCCCGGAACCGTGGACAGGGTTGTAATCGATGTCGAAACAGGTCCATTCGATCGTTCCATCGGCCGCTTTCAGTCTGGCCATCCCGTAGTTACCGAAATGGACGAAGACCGATCCTTCGTGCACGATTGGTGTGGGACTGGCGTGGCTGTTCTTCACATGAATGGAGGGGATTTGAGGCACGGATCGGACTTCCTGATCCCAGATCACTTTTCCATTTGCGGCATCAATGGCCATCGTGCGCAGCGACATGTCCGGGTCTTTCACCACTGCCGTCGTCAGGTAAATCCTGCCGTCCACGATGACAGGGGAGGACCATCCCAAGCCGGGCAGATCCGATTTCCATTCGACGTTCTTTGTGTCAGACCATTCGAGCGGGACCGTCATCCCGACGACGTGAGCGTCCGCATTGGGACCGCGGAATTTCGGCCAGTCGCCCGATCCAATCAAAGAAAGCAGAATCATCGGCAGTAACATGAGCGGCCCCGCTGAGTATGAGTCCGAAGCTAAGTCAGGTGGCGTGCGATCAAACAGGATCCAGACTCGTAACCCTTGCTTTAATACGCCACGTCCGCAGTGCAGGTGTTACACGTCTTTCCGTCGCGCATCGTGTCCCACCGAAGGGGATTCCCACAGGACAGGCCCATTCGGTGACGCGACCCGTCCGCGCCAGCCACCTGGACACCCGCACCGATCCATCATCGTATGAAATCCTACCAATGCGTCCCTTCGGTGCCAATTTTGACGTCGGTCATATTTCCGATTTGTTTCAATCTCAAATCGTGATGCAGTGACTCGACTTCATGAGGGGACACAATTTGCAACACTGGCGATTGGCGCGTTGGAAGGTTCCTTGGTCCGCTGTGGCTACTTGACCCAGCGTGCAGCGATCGGGCATCGGAAAAACTCCACGGGATCATCTTTCTGACCCGCTGAGCGACGGTGGGGACGGTGCGGTCCCGATAACCCGTCTCTGGCAGAAAAGTGGTGTTGGCGAACGAGACATGCTCTTTCCGCAACGACAGCCGTGAGCGGGCTCAGGGGGACTCGTGCGGTGGTTCGATCTTCGCAGCTTGAAGCGTGCTCGAGGGATCTTCTGTAGTCACTTTGTCCATCCTCACGAAGAAGACGGCTCCGACGATCAGCAGAAACGCGACGAGATGGTTCCAGCCGAGTTTCTGGTTCAGATAGGTGACGGCGAAGATGCTGAAGACGACCAGGGTGATGACTTCCTGCATGATCTTCAGTTGCACAGGAGTGAACTGTGACGAACCCCAGCGGTTGGCGGGGACCTGAAAACAGTACTCGAAGAAGGCAATCAGCCAACTGACGATGATCGCTACGAAGATCGGTGATTCCTTGTGTTTCAGGTGCCCATACCAGGCAAAGGTCATGAACACATTGGAAATTGTCAGCAACAGAACCGTGAGCATGGAACATCCTTGTTTAGATACAAAAGAGAGTGGCGGATCGTGGGCCGCGGTGACTGACCGCATGTGGCGAGCTGCGGACCGCGATTTCGTCGACCAGCCAATCCCTGGGTGGTTCGCCTGCGGAGCCGCCAATTCGGCGGATCGCAGATTGGCGCGGAGTGTACATAGTGCCAGTCGCGCCTGCCACTTAACCGTGATTGAGATCGGTTAAGGGCGCGCGAAGTTGCCCCCGGGGTTGGGCCGGGGGCAACTTGAGAAGACTGGCAAATGACTTTACGTCAGCACCGGACGTTACTTCTTCGGTTTGCTGACCGAGAATTCGACGATCCGGTAGGTCTCGTCGTCTTTGTCCTTTTTGAGAGTAAAGGAAAGGACCTGATTCTTCTTGTTTCGCAGCACTCGCTTATTGTTCTTCTGCTTGGCGTTCGGCTGCAGGTCACTGAGCGGGTTCAGTGCGTCGGAAATCTCTTCGATTTTCTCTTCAGAGAGGTTTCCGTCCCGCAGTTGACTAACCATCCCGGTCGCTTTCGAGCTGACGTATTCGCCCGCGGCGGCGGTATCACCGTCCACGAGTGCCATGCAGAATCGCTGGAGTGTGTCGTCGATGCTTCCTTCCGGGAAACTGCTTCCTGAACCTCCGGCACCACCTGCACCACCGGGCATGGCTCCGGCCGGTCCGGCTCCGCCCGGTATCATTCCTGGGGCACCCGCAGGACCCCGTGCACCGGCGAATCCGGCTGCGCCCGCAGGTCCGGCTCCGGGGGGCATCCCGACGGCGGCACCGGCGCCGGGAGGTGCATGCCCAGCACCCGGAAGTGAAGCTGCGCCACCAGGGCCGGCTCCTGCATAACCAACGGCAGCACCGGCGGGAGCGGTGGCTGCGGCGCCGGGGGGGAGCCCGGGAGTGGTGGCAGCGGCGGGTGCACCTGGGGGAGCATGTCCCCCTGGGCCGGGGCGACCTGGCATGTTTCCTGTGTAGCCGACGGGGGCGCCAGCAGCACCGGGTGGCATTCCGGGAACCGCTCCTGCAGAGGGGCCTCCTGGTGGGGCGTGTCCTCCAGGTCCGGGGCGGTTTCCAGTGTATCCCACGGGAGCACCCGAAGCACCTGGTGCACCGGGGGGGACGGTCGCTGCGGCACCGGCGGGCAATCCAGGAGCGCTTCCGACACCGGGTATGGCTGAGGGACCCCCACTGGGACCAGCCGCAGGTCCGCCGGGACGATTCGCCATATGAGCCGCCGCCTGAGCGGGGTTGGGGGCTGCGTTTCCGGCCATCTGAGCCATCATGGCTGGGTTACCAGCTCCACCTTGCGGAGGTCCCCCTGCCATCGACGGCCCACCCGGAGGGGCGTGACCCATGCCGGGCATTCCGGGTGGAGCATGTCCCGCTCCCGGCATTCCAGGAGCACCGGGCATTCCGGGGACCGCTCCTGCAACGGGGGCGGTGTTGGCAGGACCAACAGAGGTCGTTGGCGCGGTGTTGTTTCCTGATCCGCAGCCAATCAAGCCGGACGAGACAATCAGGCACAGGCCCTGATGCCAAACCGAAAAGCGGTTGGAACGCATAATGTTAACCTTGAGACAACAATCCAGTGATGTGAGTTCGCCTGCAGGTTCGCCCGCCAGAACGACCGACAACCAGATTGCGAATGGTCTTTGACTATGCCATTTCTGTAAGCCCAATGCAAGGAGTTTCAACAGAGTCCGTGGATGGATTCAGTGAGTTCGGCAGGCCGAACAGGTTGCCCTTGTCAGTCATCGCGGCTATGGATTTTCGGGGGATCGGGAGCGCCGGAAAGGGACGGATTGACCACAGAGATCACGTCGCGCCGCAGGAACTCCGGACGGGGCTTTCGCCTCGGGGCGGAAGCCGTCGTCGCGTATCTCACGGAAAAAGCCTGGCGGTAGAGTAAGCTGTGCCACGATCGGGCCAAGGTTCATTTCGGTGGTGAGTCGTTCGTCGCTGCTGAAGGCGTGAGCCGTGGTGCTGGCTGAGGTGCTGGCTGAATTGGCCGTGAAGGAATCGGAACGAGGTGCCCCCTGATGAACTGCCGGATTATCCGTTGCTCGATTCACCGACCCGTGGACGCCGTCTACGAGTTCGCCGCGAATCCTGAGAATCTTCCCCGCTGGGTGACGTCGTTCTGCCTGTCGGTCAGGAAGTCAGGGGAGTATTGGGAAATGGAGACACCGACGGGCTGGGTGCAGATTCGTTTTGTTCCTCGCAATGAAGCGGGAATCATGGATCACATGGTCACATTGCCGGACGGTCAAGCCGTCGTCAATCCGATGCGTGTGGTCGACAATGGTGGCGGCAGCGAAGTGATGTTCACACTGTTCCAACAGCCCGGCATGTCCGACGAGCAGTTTGCCAGAGATGCCGACATGGTCGACGCCGATCTGCAGTCCTTGAAGAAAGTGCTTGAGGGGCAGGTGGGTTGATTCTGCAGGTGAGGAGCCAGTCATCGACGTGGTTTACTCTGCTCGCGCTGGCACGGGCGGCATTTCTGGCATTGGTGAAGTGGAGGATTTCTTGTTCCGCCCGTCTGGTGGATGAGACGACTGGTAAGTCTACGAATCATGCATTCCGTCGCACCGCGTTGGCGAGACATCGTCGGTTTGCTGCTGAGCTCAGATGAGCCGCTGCCCGATCACGAGTCGGGAGTGGTGGAAACACGGGGTACCGCCGACGTTTTCGGGAGAAGTGGCGATCGAGCGTTGTCCGATCAGGCCACTCCTGGCTGCGATTTCGGAGGCGAGCGTGGTTTGAGAACCATGAACCCATAATCCCACTTCGTCCGGCGCGAGTAATTTGCCAAAGCCCAGACTCAGCCGCCCCATCGTCCAGCGGGCATTGATGTCCTGCAGTGGGCGAATCTTCAGACCGCC